>JBLNEJ010000436.1:0-5253 GCA_050262535.1 Clostridia bacterium | reverse complement strand
AAACAACGGCTATGCGATCTCCGTTCCATTTGCAAAGCAAACGGCTGCGGAAAGCATCGCAATAAAGGCGAAAGCAGCGGGTATCGCAGGCGAGCGCATTGACGGCATGGACGTTCTCGCGGTTATCAAGACGACTCAGGATGCACGTGAGCGCGGAATTAACGGCGAAGGCGCAACGTTGATTGAAGCACTGACCTATCGCTATGGTCCGCACACGATGGCAGGTGACGACCCGACCCGCTACCGCACAGGCGAAGAACAGTCCGAGTGGGAACAGCGTGATCCATTGATCCGTTTCCGTAAGTTCCTCGAAGGAAAAGGACTCTGGTCCGAAAAAGATGAAGAAGCGGTCATCGAAGAAGCGAAGCAAGCAGTTGCCGATGCCATCAAAAAAGCGGATGAAACCCCGAAAATGAAGGTGTCCGAACTGATCGATACAATGTTCGAGACGCTGCCTCCAGCACTTGAAGAGCAAAAGGCAGAATATGTAGCAAAGGAGTCGAAATAAACGATGGCACAAATGACGATGGTTCAAGCGATCACGGATGCAATGCGCGTTGAGCTTGCCCGTGACGAGAAAGTTCTCGTATTCGGTGAAGACGTTGGGAACAACGGCGGTGTATTCCGTGCGACAGAAGGTTTGCAAAAAGAATTCGGCGAAAAGCGCGTTTTCGATACGCCTCTGGCTGAGTCGGGAATCGGCGGTCTGGCTGTTGGGCTTTCCGCCAACGGCTTCCGCCCGGTAGCGGAAATCCAGTTCTTCGGTTTCGTTTTCGAAACGTTTGACGCAATCGCATCGCAGGCTGCTCGTATGCGCTATCGTTCCGGCGGCCGCTTTACGTCCCCGGTCACATTCCGTTCTCCTTTCGGCGGCGGGGTAAAAACGCCTGAGCTGCACGCAGACTCGCTGGAAGGCTTGTTCCTGCAAACACCAGGTGTGAAGGTTGTCATCCCTTCGAACCCGTACGATGCAAAAGGCTTGCTGATCTCGGCAATCCGCGATAACGATCCGGTCATTTTCCTGGAGCATATGAAATTGTACCGTTCCTTCCGTGGCGAAGTGCCAGAGGGTGAATACACCATTCCGCTTGGCAAGGCAAACGTTGTACGTGAAGGCAACGATGTAACGATCATTACGTACGGTGCCATGGTTCACACGAGCCTGAAAGCAGCGGAAGAAATGGAAAAAGCGCGCGGCACCAAGGTGGAAGTCATCGATCTGCGTACGATCAACCCGCTCGACATGGATACCGTACTCGCTTCCGTGAAGAAGACCAACCGTGCGATCGTCGTACAAGAAGCACAGCGTTCAGCTGGTGTTGCGGCTGAAATCATTGCCCAAATCAATGAAAAAGCAATCCTGCACCTCGAAGCGCCTGTATTGCGCGTAACGGCTCCAGATACGGTCTATCCGTTCGCACAGGCAGAAGATGTATGGTTGCCAGATGTGAAAAAAGTGGTTGACGCACTTACGCAAGTACTGGACTTTTAATGTTGGATGGATCAAAAATGGCGGAAACAGATGTGGTTCCGCCTTCTTTTCGGTCATGACCGGCCATTGCGCCTGATTCGTATATGGGTAAACGTAGTGGATATGATGTTTGTTAATAGGAGGGAACGAGTGTGAGTCGTTTTGAATTTAAGTTGCCTGATATCGGTGAAGGCATTCACGAAGGGGAAATCGTCAAGTGGCATGTTAAGCCAGGCGATCGCGTAGAAGAAGATCAGGTCATTTTGGAAGTGCAAAATGATAAAGCTGTCGTTGAGATCCCGTCTCCTGTAAAAGGAACGGTTTTGGAATTGAAAGTGAATGAGGGTGTCGTTGCAATCGTTGGCGATACGTTGGTTGTGTTCGATGCAGAAGGAGAAGTGCCGAATCTGCCCGTGCATGGACACGGGGATGCGCAGCCAACCGCAACGGAAGCGCAGCCAAGCGGCGACAACGGCGCGCAAATCAGTGCGAATGCAAATCAACCGGTGGAAACTGCTTCCGCTTCGGCACAGCCTGCACCAGCAGCAGTAGCTGTAGCAGCACCGATTGAACGTGAATATGTGCTTGCGACCCCATCGGTGCGCAAATATGCCCGTCAAAAAGGAATCGAGCTGGCTACCGTTCCGGGAACAGGGAAGCTTGGCCGAATTACACGCGAAGATATTGACCGCTTCGCTGCTGGCGGAGCCACAGCTGCGCCTGCAGTTGCAGTAGAAGCAGCTGCGCCTGCAACGGAAGCTGCAGCTCCTGCAAACGCTGCACCACAAGCAACTGCAACAACAGCAGCTGCCCACACCGCTCAAGCGGTTGAACTCGAAGAACGCGTTCCGATCAAAGGCATTCGCAAGGCGATCGGCAAAGCGATGGTCAAATCGATGTATACCGCTCCGCATGTAACGATCTTCGACGAAGTGGATGCGACCGGCCTGGTTGCCCTTCGCAAAGATGCGAAGCCATTGGCTGAAGCGCAAAACATCAAGCTGACGTATCTGCCATTTATCGTCAAGGCAGTTGTTGCGGGTCTGAAAAAATTCCCTGAGCTGAACGCTTCAATCGACGACGAAAAACAAGAAATCATTTACAAAAAATATTACAACATCGGGATCGCTGCCTCTACGGAGGAAGGCTTGCTCGTTCCTGTCGTAAAAGGTGCAGACCGCAAATCGATGTTCTCCATCGCATCCGAGATCAGCGAACTCGCTGTGAAAGCTCGTGACCGCAAAGCATCTGCGGATGAATTGAAAGGATCTACCTTCAGCATCACCAACATCGGTTCGGCTGGCGGCATGTTCTTCACACCGGTAATCAATTATCCGGAAGTGGCAATCCTCGGTGTTGGCCGCATCAGCGAAAAACCGGTTGTGAAAAACGGTGAAATCGCAGTTGCACCAATACTTCATCTGTCGCTCAGTTTTGACCACCGCCTGATTGACGGTGAACCGGCACAGCGCTTTGTCAACTATATCAAGCAGTTGCTGGAGAATCCGACGCTGCTGATCATGGAGGGGTAAGGTAGAGATGGTAGTTGGAGAGTTTACCACAGAAGTAGACGTTCTCGTTATCGGCGCAGGTCCGGGCGGATACGTTGCAGCAATCCGCGCTGCTCAATTGGGAAAAACGGTTGCTGTTGTAGAAAAAGCTGAGATTGGCGGCGTATGCCTGAACGTCGGCTGCATTCCTTCCAAAGCGATGATTCATGCGTCCCATACGTATGACCATGCCAAGCATACAGATGAAATGGGCATCACGATGGAAAACGTACGTGTGGATTTTGCGAAAGTACAGGAATGGAAATCAGGCATCGTCAAGCAACTGACCGGCGGTGTGGCAGGATTGTTCAAAGGTAACAAAATTCAGGTGATCCCAGGTGAAGCGCTGTTCGTGAGCGAAAACGAAGTGCGCGTGTTCCACGGCTATGACGTGAACCGTTACAAGTTCAACCATTGCATCATCGCCACTGGCTCCCGTCCAATCGAACTGCCGACATTCCCGTTTGGCAAACGTGTTCTGTCCTCGACAGAAGCGTTGGCTCTGACTGAAATTCCGAAAAGCATGGTCGTTATCGGCGGCGGATATATCGGAATTGAGCTGGGCAGCGTTTTCGCCCGCTTTGGTACACAAGTTACGATTCTCGAGGGTTCTGATCAAATTTTGCCAGGCTTCGAACCGGAAATGCCGCGTCTCGTGGAGCGCAAGCTGAAGAAGCTGGATGTAAAAATCCATACAAAAGCGCTGGCGCAAGGGATGGAAGAGACCGAAAACGGCGTAACCGTGAAAGCCGAGATCAAAGGCGAGGTTCAGAGCATCGAAGCCGAATATGTGCTGGTAACCGTCGGACGCCGTCCAAACACCGATGAGCTTGGTCTGCGGGATATCGGTATGAAGCTAACGGACAGAGGATTGGTTGAAGTAGACGAACAAGGCCAAACGAGCATTCCGAACGTGTATGCTATCGGTGACATCGTCGCAGGTCCTGCTTTGGCACACAAAGCAAGCTATGAAGGGAAAGTGGCTGCGGAAGCGATCGCTGGCCATCCGGCCAAGGTTGATTACAAAGCAATTCCAGCGGTTGTTTTCTCCGATCCCGAAATCGCAAGCGTTGGGATCAATGAGAAGGAAGCGAAGGAAAAGGGTATTCAGTATGTGGTTGGCCGCTTCCCGTTTGCAGCTAACGGACGTGCGCTGTCTGTCAATGCAGGTGAAGGCTTCGTAAAAATCATCGCAGATAAAGCAACCGGAATCGTTCTCGGCGCCCAAATCGTCGGGGCTGAAGCATCCAACATCATCGCAGAGATCGGCCTTGCCATCGAAATGGGGGCAACTCTTGAGGATATCGAGCTGACCATCCACGCGCATCCAACGCTGGGTGAATTGACGATGGAAGCTGCAGAATTGGCACTCGGTCACCCTATCCACGTATTAAATAAATAAAAAAGTTTAAGAAATCGACACGAGAAGGGGGCTCCCCCTTCTTTTTCTTTGATTGTGGACAAAGTATAATGAGGGTAATACAAAAAAAAGGGGTTGTTTTGATGGGTGTTACCGGTATCCTGCACGACATCGCTGCACTAGTGGCTCTAGGCTGTCTGATGCTGCCATTCGCAGCGATGAAAATCAAGAAGAGCGGCAAAGAAGAGGCAGCAAAGCGGGCAGCGAAAACGGCTACATTGCTGCGTATTCCCCAATACGTGCTGGTTATATCGCTGATTACGGGGTTCATTCGCTTGGGCGGATTTTATTTTACTTCCTGGCTGATTACGGTTCTGATCATTTTCCTTGCACTGCTGGCGTTCCTCGGAATTGCAACCAAGGCTGCCAAGACGATCAAGCAACAGGCCGAGCAAGGACAATCGTATCAAGCAGCAGCACAGAAGTTGTTCACGTTCGGTGTGCTATCCTCTGTGGCTGTCATTGCGATGATTGTTTTCAAAGTTGTAGCGTAAATAAAAATCCTTGCACCCGGTTGACGGTGCAAGGATTTTTCAATCTATCTCTATTGTGCGTTACGAGCCGCAAGCCGTTCGGCAATCCGTTTTAACTTTTCGTAATGCTTCAACAGATTGATTTTGGATTGCATCGCTTCTGTCCGACTCGGTTGTAAATCATGAACGCCCCAATAGTGGATCAAATATTCATACACTTGATTAAAATACTCAATTGGACCGTAGTTTCCTTCTGTTGCCACAACCGCCATTCGTTTGTCAAAATCGGGCATGGCTACACCTGGCATACGGAAATTGGTCATTACGTTTTCGATATAA
>JBLNEJ010000435.1:0-6535 GCA_050262535.1 Clostridia bacterium | reverse complement strand
ACGCGATCCTCGGCTCCAAGGATATTACCGATGTTGCGCAGCTGAAGGGCAAAAAGGTTGCCTTTGAGGAAGGAACAACGTCCGATCTGCTGCTGATGCAGGCATTAAAAGAAAAAGGGATGACGAAAAAGGACGTAGAGACGGTCTTCATGCCGGCGGCCAATGCAGGCCTGTCGCTCATTCCTGGTCAGGTAGATGCGGCTGTTACGTACGCTCCGTTTATTCACGAAGTGCTGGATAAGGGCAAGGACAAAGGCGTCCAGGTCATTTACTCCGGCAAAAATGCGCCTGGCCTGATCAGTGACATCGTGGTGGCCAAGGCGGATTACCTGAGCCAGCACCCGGATGTGAAGGAAAAGCTGCGCAAGGTATGGGACGAAGCGTTGGATTACTGGAAAGCGAATGAAAAGGAAGGCAATGAGATCGTAGCAGCGGGCAGCGGCAGCAAGGCCGAGGAGCTTCCACCGATTTTGGCAGGACTGAAATTCTACAGCACGAAGGAAACGGCTGACAAGGCAGCTTCCGGTGAACTGGAGAAAACCGTGAAGAACATTCACGGCCTGATGGTGGAAGGCGAAGGCCTGAGCCCGGATTTTGCGCCTGGCAAAATGCTGGACATGCAATAAGCGACGAACGAATAGGGGTTTTATGATGGCACGTAGCACCTGGTACTCGTTTTCGGGCGTTTTTCTCGTTTTGCTGATTTGGGCTGTAATCACGTATGGCGGCATCATCGATCCGCTGTTTTTGCCATCACCGACCGATGTGATCATGGCAGCGGGTGATGAAATCAAGGAAGGCGTCTTTTTCTCTGATATTGGGGTCAGCTTTTATCGGATTTTGATGGGCTTTTTGATTTCGACCGCACTGGCGCTGCCAATCGGGGTAATGATGGGCACATCCAAGGCATGGGAAGCATTCTGGGAACCGCTCGTCGGTCTCGTTCGCTACATGCCAGCGGTGGCGTTCATTCCGCTGTCCATCCTGTGGTTCGGGACAACCGATTTGCAGAAGTTTTTCATTCTGTTTCTCGGCATCTTTTTTCAAAAGGTCATCATGGTCGCGGATAACTGCAAAACGGTCAACCGCTCGCTCGTGGAAGTCGGCCTGACACTCGGCTTCTCCCGATTGGAAATCATTCGCGACATCATCCTCAAATCGGCCATGCCAGGCATCGTCGATACGCTGCGCACCACCTGGGGCTGGGCATGGACCTATCTGGTGGTGGCCGAGCTGGTCGCGGCATCGGAGGGGCTTGGCTTCCGCATTATGCAGGCGCAGCGTTATCTGGATACGGACCGCATCATCGTCGGGATTCTCGTCATCGGGATTCTCGGGCTGATCACCGATCTGCTGTTCAAATATGCGTATATCCGCCTGTTCCCGTGGAAGGAATCGGAGCGCATCAAGGGGTGAGAGAGCTATGAAAGAGGTTCGCTTGTTCGCGGAGAATATCAACAAACGATTTGTCAGCAACAAACAGGAAGTGACAGCACTTGCCGATGTCAGCCTGCAGATCGGCAAGCAGGAATTCGTTTCCCTGCTGGGGCCGTCGGGCTGCGGGAAGTCAACGTTTTTGCGGCTCGTCGCCGGACTTGATGGCTACAATGAGGGGCGGCTCGTCCTTGATGACAAGCCGATCACCAGCGCGGGTCGGGACAGAGGGGTTGTCTTTCAGCAATACAGTCTGCTGCCATGGCTGCACGCATGGGAGAATGTGGCGTTTGCCCTAAAAAAGGAAGCATCGCTGACACAGGCGCAGAAAAAAGAAGTGGCCCACCATTTTCTCAAGCTGGTCGGCCTTGAAGGGTTTGAAAACCATTATCCGTCGCACATGTCCGGCGGGATGCAGCAGCGCGTGGCAATCGCCCGCGCGCTTGTATACAAGCCAAGCCTGCTATTGATGGACGAGCCGTTTGGCGCGCTGGATGCGCAGACGCGGCGTGAAATGCAGGATTTGCTGCTCTCCGTCTGGGAGGAAGCGAAGTGCAGCGTTCTGTTCGTGACCCATGACGTAGACGAGGCGATCTATTTGTCCGATCGTGTGTACGTGATGTCAGCAAGACCGGGGCGGATTGCCAAGGAGCTGAACATTGAACTGACAAGACCGCGCACGTACGATGTACAGCTTACCCAGCAGTTTATCGGCTACAAGCGGGAAATCGTGGAAGAGCTGCAGCAACAACGAAAAACGAAATAGTATGGCGAGAGAAAAGGCGGAGAAATCCGCCTTTTTTATCTTATATTGCTTATCTGGAGAAACCAATTAATGGAAGACTATTGGGTTATCAGGATGCATGCGGGAAAAATATTGTGATCTAGATCACATTTCGCTACAATGAGGAGAAATAACGCAGCGGAGTGAAGACAGTTTGAAGAAGAACAAATTTCAATTAAAACGTGAAGCAACGTATGCCAATTTGATCAAGGCTGGCATTGCGGTATTGTGTGAAAAAGGCTATTCATCCTCATCCATAGATGACGTGGTCAGTCGTGCTGGCTACACAAAAGGGGCGTTTTATGTCCATTTTGAGAGCAAGGAGCAGTTTTTCCTGCATCTTGTCGATTATCGTGCCGAAAGCAGAGAGATGATTCTGGAATCGGTGAAAAAGCTACCGACAACCGGCGTGACGCTGGAGCAGGCGGTATTCGCGATTGCTAGTGGGATGGTCAACTACTTGATTCAATCGCCGGAATGGATGCTGGTCCATATGGATTTCTTTATACAGGCGAAGCGAAGCGAGCTGATCCAATCCAAATATACTGAATTGTACGAGCGTTGGATCAAGGAAGGGGCTGCGTTTATCGAGCTGTTGAAAAGCCGACAGCTTGTTGCCAGCGATCTCGATTCGAGCGCAAAGGCGAAAATGATGTACGCTTTTTTGGACGGCTGTATCATCCATCATGTGTTCTACAAGGAAATGCTCAATGAAACGGTAATTGCCGAAGCATTTGTAAAAATACTGCAAGAGCAGTGAGTGGAAAAGGACAACTTCTAATAGGAGGGGTCCTTTTTTTGTGGGGAAAAACGTCGAAGCATGCGTATCATCACTATGAATATTGTTAATAGAGTGAAAATTTTGTTGCATGAATGTAACAATTTCTGCTTGAATGTTTTTATGTCAACGGATAATATTTTACATATATTTGAACTTATTGGAATTCATTGGTCAGTTCATCTGATGAATGAGAAGGAGTTATCGATGCGCAATGTTCTAGTATTCATGATGTGCTTGCTTCTTGCAGTTGTCGGCTTCGCGCAGACATCGGCAATGGCAGCTGGAAAGCCGGCAGCACCGGCGCCTGCTGTAACCTACAGCATTCCCGATTTGATCAAGCGTGTCTCACCCAGCGTGGTGGCGATTATCGGGAAACCGACGGAAACGTATGGCAAGGAAGAACGCTTTAACCTCGCACATGGGACAGGGGTCGTCATCAAGGCAGACGGCTGGATCGTAACCAATGCACATGTCGTAAAAGATATGTCGAATATTACGGTTGTCACATTGGACGGCAGGCAATTTGCCGGGAAAATGACCCATATAGACGAGGAAAGCGACCTGGCCCTGGTCAAAATTGCTGTGAAAGGACTTGTTCCCGCTACCTTCGCCCCCATGTCAAGCGTGCAGCCAGGGGAAACGGTCGTGGCCATTGGAACGCCGATATCCTTTACGCTCCGGAATTCGGCAACCTCGGGAATTATCAGCGGTCTCAACCGCTCCGTTTATTCGCCTTACCGGTTGATCCAAACCGATGCTTCCATCAATCCCGGTAACAGCGGTGGGCCGCTGGTCAATTTGAAGGGACAGGTTGTTGGCATCAATTCACTCAAGTTCGTCTCTGTTGGAATCGACAATCTCAGCTTCGCCATTCCAGCGGACACCGTTCAATACGTCCTGCATCACTTTTTTACATATGGAAAGGTTAAACGGCCTTATATTGGTGCCGAGCTCGAAGAAAGCTGGGCGGCGATTGTCGGATTGCCGACGAAGGAACCGCTTCGCGTAACGGTCGTCGATGAAGGATCACCGGCCGCGAATGCCGGTATTCGTGAAGGCGACCTGATCTATTCGGTCAACAACCAGACGATTGCGACCATCGTTGATTTGAATGAGTTATTAAAGAAATTCCTCCCAGGCGCTACCGTTGAAATCATGACCCAATCAAACGGGGATCTTGTGAAACGCAAAGTGGTGCTTGGAGAATGGAAAAAATAAAGATAGACGGGGGATTATCACATGTTACAGTTGAAACGTTTGTGCTGCGCAACGCTGTTGGCAGCTATGCTGGCGACAGGCACATCGGCCTATGCAGCGAATGGCTCAGTGGTTCAGGTAACCATTCATGTTGGACAGGATACAGCGACGATCAACGGAGAATCAAGCACGATTGAAAAACCATATTTGCAAAAAGGAACGCCGATGATTCCGATCAGCGTGATTACGACCGCTTTTGGCGCACAGCTACAGTGGGACAACCAGACGCAGATGATTACGCTCACCTATGGCACCACGATCATGACCTTGAAAGCAGGCAGCACGCAAGCGACATTGAATGGCAAGCCGATCACGCTGCCGGTGGCGCCAGAGAACAAAAACGGCAAAACGATGCTGCCGATTGCGGTCGTGACTCATTTGACCGGGGCCAAGGTCTCGTATGATCCCGCTGGCACCAATATCGTCATTACCGGCGCCTCCACCCAAACGTCAACTGCGCCGACGAATTCACTTGACTCCGACCGGGGCAAATCGAAAATCGGTGACAGCTTCTACGGCTGGTCGATGAAGTATCCAACCGGACTCATCAAAAACTATCAAAGCTACAAGGGAGACTATGTCAACTTCAAGGACAGCAAGGAGACGTATTGGCTCCATGTCAGCGTTGACGAGAAGCAGCCGGAAAACCTGTCGAAGGATGGCCTTGTGAAAAAGCTGACCGATGGGGAAAGCGATACGATTTTGTCGAAAGGCTACGTCAGCAACGAAGGCAAAATCCCTTATGCCAAATCGGTAACGAAGGATGAAGAGGGCAACATTTACGAGCACCGCGCCTACCAGAGCGGCGATAAAATTTTCTATGTCAGCCTCTCTGTCAAGAAGGAAGAGGACTACAACAACCCTGCCAAAAACAAGGCGTTCAAGGACCTGCTGGACAGCTTCCAGCCTTCTTACGATAACAATGACAAGACGATCAAAAACCTCTCCAACGTGGAGAACAACTACCGCTGGTTCAACTATGACGATTTTGGGCTGCGCATCAAGGTGCCGGCTCAATGGTCAAAAGATGAACGGGCGGATCACCCGATATTCTGGAGCGAGGACAAAGAGCAATGGATGCAAATCAAGATTTCGTCAAAAGGAGAAAAGGACACCCTGCAAGATTGGGTGATCCAGCATGAAAACTATTATCGAGGCATTTACCATCCTGATTACCTGAAGATGGACAAGGAGAGCGTTTCAACCACGGTTGCAGGAGTACCGGCACTGGAGCGAAAGTATACCACAACGATGTACAACCAGACGAGCCCAGAGCATGACATTTACCTGTTCAAGGGGAAATACAAGTTTTATATTGAGGTCGGCTATTCGAATACGGATGATCCAGAAAAAACAAAGCAATTGATCAACACCATCCGCAGCTCAATCAGTATTAACGAGCAAAAAATGAATCCGTCCCTGGGTGAGCTACAAGATGGATTCCTCATTGATCCAAACGCGGTAGCAACCGTGAAGGACACCAAATACAAGTACTCCATCGATATTCCCGAGCAGTGGAGAGAAATGTCCTATGAAGATGAGGGAGACGACAACAATCGGGGGTACGTCGCTCAAGGACTCGATTTCACGATCTTTGCCACTGAGGTCCGTGCTTCAGACATGAAGAAATACATAGAAAGCGATCTCCTGAAAGATTATCGCAACAAGATTAGTGAGAACAAGTCGGCCACGATTGCCGGAGTCAGCGGATACACCATAAAGCTGAACTATCGGTCGGACAATGGTCCAATCGAGGAACAAATTTACATCGTACAAAAAGGCAACCTGACCTATGTCATGATCGCATCCTACCAGGAAGCAGCGAAATCGGAAGCGACCATGAAGCGAATCGAAAACGTTTTTCAGTCTTTCAAGTTTTTGGACTAGAATTACCGCGAACCACGGCGATTGACCGTGGTTCTTTTTATTGGACATGCTTCATTCGACTGCAAAAAAGGTTTTTCGATACGCTTGTAGAATTTTACACACATTGGGCAAAAAAGGGAATGTGGATCATAGCAAGAAAGGACAAATGGATGAAGATCAAAACCAAACTGTATTTGGGATTCGGCTTGATTCTGATTATGTTGGTCCTGGGCCTTGGCATCATCCAGAACATCCTGATCGAGATGAAAAATTCGATGAGTCTTGTTGTCATTGACCGTTACGAAAAAGTAAAGCTCATTTCCGCTCTGAATGACGAAATTCAAGGGATGAGCAACAGGCTGAACAATCTGTACATATTACCGGAGAAAAAGTGGGAATTCGAGAAGGATGCG
>JBLNEJ010000434.1:0-2503 GCA_050262535.1 Clostridia bacterium | reverse complement strand
AAGCTGCTCTCCACATACCGCTTGATCGCGGTCAAATCGTTTGCATCAATCATCTGTGCCTGCTGCAAGGGGCGACTCGCGGAGATAGCTACCAACAGACGATGTGGTTGGTCTACCGGTTCTTCCATCAGACGATAATGAAACCGTTTAACGTTTTGTGTATTGGTTAACACACGCTGAGCCAACAGGTAAAAGTCACGGTATGCTTGAACGAGTTCTGGAGGTTGTTTGTCACTCACTGTCAAATCGACATAAATCGACTGTTCCTCCCACTTTACACGCTTAATATTATAATGAGTCGGCAGGAAAGTAAATAAATCCACCACATTTTGATTGGTCAAGACAATCGGTTCAGCGTGACGCAAGGTCGGTACCGCGCTCCTATCATTCCTGTAAACCGATGGTACCAGTGACAACAGCAGAGCTAGCAATCCAGACATCAACAGAGCCACCAGGAGATTGCGGGGCATTGACATCCCTCCTCATCTCCATTGTACAAATAAAAAAGGCAGGCTATGCCTGCTCTTTTTTCAGCACTTATTCGGTTGTGTCCACCACACCATGTCGTGTGAGAATGACCGCTTTTCCCCGGACTTTGATTGCCGAGGTGTGTTCCGTGAATTGGGCAAGCATGACCTCGCCTTTGTCCAGCTTCTCCGTATGGTGAAAGCGCGTATCTGTTCCTCTTGTTAAGCCAATCACATGTACGCCATTTTCCTTCGCTTTAATGACGAAAAAATCCTGACTGTTGCCAGATTGGTTCGAGTCGTTCCGATGTTCCACCATATTTCCTCCTCAATCGTTACCTTTGTACGTCCAAACGCCCCGTAATCTTCGCGACATATCGTTGTGTTTCTGTAGGCAATTCATTCATGCGCGCATCAAATTGCTGATCGGTTGTAATGCCGAGTCGATCCATTTTTCCAGGACCTGCATTATAAGCCGCAAGCGCCACCTTGACATTTCCGTCATACTTGGTCAACAGCTTGTTCAAATATTTGGTGCCCCCTGTAATATTTTGCACAGGGTCGAAGGAGTCATTCACTTGCAGCGATCTTGCAGTTGGGTCCATCAACTGCATCAATCCCTTGGCCCCTACCCTCGAGACCGCATTCGGATTGAAGTTCGATTCAGCCCTGACTACTTCTTCTACAAGTTTATCATCGACGTTGTATTTCTTAGCAATACGCTTGATCGCAGCCATAATGTCGCTACGCTGCGGCACCGTGCCCGCGCTTTGTCCACTTGCAAAACCATTTATGGCATCATCTGAAAAGGAAGGATCTCCGTCCAGTTCTGCCAATACCTGCTCTGCCGAAATCACCCTTTGATACTTGGCCAATTCCGTATCAAGAAGCTCGTTGAACATTTGTTCTGTAGACAAATCTCCGAAACCTGTCCCGAAAGCAGAAAGGTCGGAACCAACACCAGTCGTTCCGGTAACGTTCGAGTATGTACTTGAAGGGAGAAAGCGAAGATCTATTTTCATAAGCCACCAACCTGTCCATCTACTCTACCTAGTATTATAGTGGAATGAGTTAAAACCGCCAAGCAATTTCTGGCTGATTTTTCCCTTAAAAAAACCAGCCCTTTTTTACTAGATGAAAAGGGCTGGCTTACTCGAATCAGAGGTGATTAGCAATCTGAATCGGAAGATGATGAGCTCGATTCTTCTTCATGAATCACAAAATCGCCATACCGGAAAACGATTCCTGTATCAGCACTGTATAATCCCGGATACTCTGTTTGGAAACGTCCTACCCCACCCAGTACACTGATCTCCAGCCTGCCGGATAACGGGCGGTCGTCACCGATCAAATAGTCGCCTGTTGTGGTAAGACGCAAAATCTGCCGTTGATCTTCCGGGATAAAATACTCAAACCGCGTGGTGCTCATCGGTCTGATCAAGGTTGGAGGAACACTGGCAAAGGGAACCGCTGTATCATTTTCCGTAAAAGGGAGCGTGATACTTGTGTCCGGGGCAAGCAGATTGTAGGCCTCTATGCGAAATGAAGCCTGCAGCACTCTGCTCGTCGGGTTCGTAATCATGACCAGCAACCGGTTGTCATTTCCTCCTTCACCGGATGGAACGGTCGACACTTGAAATGGTCCAGTCGTCAACGTTGTTTTATGTTGATCCATGTCTTCTACCTCCCTACTTCCTCTTATTTGTGATTCGAAAGTTTTTGAGAAGCGGTTTGTTTCCAATTCGTCATCGGCGATCCTCCATTTGACTGAACCCGTTCTCCATTGATGGGGCTGCTGCTATTGCTTTGCGGATTGGTCACGCGTTGCTTGCCCTCCTTTCGACATATCTGTTGTAGTAAATGCAACAGAAAAAAACATGTACGGGCTTCTGTAGTGGACATCTTGCTCAATTCGGAAAAAATCCACAAATTGAGGGAGCTGTCAAACTCCCTTTGCTTCTAACACAGCAGACGCTAAAAAAGCACTTCTCTAATGAGAAGTGCTTTTATGTCATGAGGTATGTATCACGAATAAT
>JBLNEJ010000433.1:0-6457 GCA_050262535.1 Clostridia bacterium | reverse complement strand
TAACCACCGTATTGCGGAAGTCGACCGTACGTCCCTTGGAATCAGTCAGACGGCCATCGTCAAGCACTTGCAGCAGGATGTTAAATACATCCGGATGTGCTTTTTCGATCTCATCAAGCAGGATGACCGAGTACGGCTTGCGACGAACTTTTTCCGTGAGCTGGCCGCCCTCGTCATAGCCGACATATCCCGGAGGCGCTCCGACCAATCGAGCGGTGGAGTGCTTCTCCATGTATTCCGACATGTCAATGCGAATCATCGAATCCTCATCGCCAAACAATGTTTCGGCAACTGCGCGGGCCAATTCGGTTTTCCCGACACCAGTCGGGCCGAGGAAGATGAATGAACCGATCGGGCGCTTCGGATCTTTCAATCCAGCGCGAGCGCGACGTACGGCGCGAGAGATCGATTTGACCGCTTCGTCCTGGCCAATGACGCGATCGTGCAAAATCTCTTCCATCTTCAACAGACGTTCGGTCTCTTCTTCTTTCAGCTTGACGACCGGAACTCCCGTCCAGTTCGCTACCACGTGCGCGATATCTTCCGGAGTAACCTCCATGTTCAGCTTGCCTTGGCGCTCTTTCCAATCTTTCTTGGTACGATCCAGCTCTTCGCGTAGCTTTTGCTCCTGATCACGCAGCGCTGCGGCTTCTTCGAACTCCTGCGATTGAACTGCTGCATCCTTTTCCTTGCGTACCTCTTCCAGTCGTACCTCCAGCTCTTTCAGGTTTGGCGGTACGGTGAACGATTGCAGACGCACCTTGGAAGCGGCTTCGTCAACCAGGTCTATTGCCTTGTCCGGCAGAAAGCGGTCTGTGATGTATCGGTCGGACAGACGCACCGCCTGCTCGATCGCTTCATCGGTAATTTTTACACGGTGGTGCGCTTCGTAACGATCGCGCAAGCCGTGCAAAATCTTGATCGCATCTTCCACATTCGGCTCATCTACCTGAATCGGTTGGAAGCGGCGTTCCAGAGCAGCATCCTTCTCGATGTACTTGCGATACTCATCGAGTGTAGTTGCACCTACGCATTGCAGTTCGCCACGAGCCAGCGCCGGCTTGAGAATGTTCGAGGCATCGATTGCCCCTTCGGCACCGCCCGCACCGATCAGCGTGTGTAGCTCATCGATAAACAGGATGATGTTACCCGCTTGGCGAATTTCGTCCATGATTTTTTTCAAACGGTCTTCGAATTCCCCGCGGTATTTGGTACCCGCGACGACGGTACCCATATCGAGCGTCATGACACGCTTGTCACGCAGCGTTTCGGGGATTTCGTTGTTGACGATCTTTTGTGCCAGTCCTTCTGCAATCGCCGTTTTCCCGACACCAGGCTCCCCGATCAGAACCGGGTTGTTTTTGGTGCGGCGGCTCAATACTTGAATGACGCGCTCAATCTCTTTTTGACGGCCGATGACCGGGTCAAGCCCGCCTTCCTTGGCGATTGCGGTCAAGTCGCGTGCCAGACCGTCCAGCGTTGGCGTATTGGCCGATGCGCTGTTGTTGGAAGGTTGGTGGGAGGCCATCATTTCGGAACTGCCCAGAAGCTGCAGAACCTGCTGACGCGCCTTGTTCAGGCTGACCCCCAGATTGTTCATGATCCGCGCCGCAATACCTTCCCCTTCACGAATCAATCCAAGCAAAATATGTTCCGTTCCTACATACGTATGGCCCAGCTTGCGTGCTTCATCCATCGACAGCTCAATGACCTTTTTCGCACGGGGCGTATAGTTCGGTGTGTAATTGCCGCTCTGCTCCGTCCCTCTGCCGATTAAGGCCTCTACTTCACTCTGAATTTTATCAAGTCCCAAGCCCAAGGACTGCAACGCTTTGGCGGCAATTCCCTCGCCTTCCCGAATCAGTCCCAAGAGGACATGCTCGGTACCTATATCCTTATGACCAAGGCGCACGGCTTCTTCCAAAGCCAACGCCAGTACCTTCTGTGCTCGTTCTGTAAATCGTCCAAACATCATAGCATGACACCTCCAACGATTCATTCGTATGGTTGAACTCAAATCAGACTGCCTTTTATTGGAGCCGCTCGCGGATCAAGCGGGCTCTGCGTTCATCCCGCTGTTCGGGACTAAGCTTTTGGCCGGCATTTTGCTGCAAAAAGCCCGGTTGACTCAACACCAGCATTTCGTTAAGCACCAGCGTCGACACATTGGGGATGAACCCGAGATCGACACCGAGTCTCACATCCGACAGGCGCTGTGCCGCCTCCTTCGACTCCACTGTACGGGCGAAAAGGAGAATCCCGTAAGAGCGATAGATACGGTCTTCCAGAGCGAGGCGGGAATGCTCTTGCAGATAGCGCCTGGCCGCCCGTTCCTGTTCAATAATCTGGTTGGCCACGCCGTATAGATTGGAGAGAATATCGCCCTCCGACATTCCCAGCGTAACCTGATTGGAAAGCTGGAACAGGTTGCCCAGCGCCTCGCTGCCTTCCCCATACAATCCACGGACCACCAGACCTACCTGGTTGATCGCCTGCAAAATGCGGTTGATTTGCTGCGTCATGACCAGTGCAGGCAAGTGCAGCATCACCGATGCGCGTATGCCCGTTCCGACATTGGTCGGGCAGCTGGTTAAATAGCCGCGTTTTTCATCAAACGCATAGTTCATCTTTTTCTCAAAAATATCATCGATTCTCGTCCCAGCTTCCCATGCTTCCTTCAGCTGAAACCCTGACAACAGCACCTGTATGCGAATGTGATCTTCTTCGTTCACCATGATGCTGATCGATTCGTCCTGATTGAGGAGGACCGCACCTTTTCGGGACTCTTCCGCCAGATTGGGGCTGATCAGATGCTTCTCCACCAGCACTCTTTTTTCCAACGGGGTGAGCTCATCCATCAAAATGGTTTCAAAGGGGCCACGCTCTTTCAGCGCCTCCGATTGACTGGCTTCTCTAACCTTTTGCAGCACTTCCTCTGCCTGGGAGTCCGTTGCCAAAAGGGGGAACGGATGCTGACTCAGGTTGCGTGCAATCCGTAGTCTCGTGCTGATTACGATGTCAGACTCCGGACCTTCTCCCTTCATCCAATTGCTCCAGGGCTGCTGCATAAACTGTTGCTTTGACATCGTCGCTGCCTCACCTCCCGTTAGGATTGCGCAATCTCTTGTTCAAGGGCTCGAATACGATCGCGGATTTCCGCGGCTCGTTCAAACTCTTCCGTCTCGATAAACTGCTGCAGCGAAGCCTTTAACTGATCCAGTTCTTTACGTATTTTTATTTGTCCGCCGGTGCGTTCCGGAACCTTCCCATAGTGGGTTGTATTCCCGTGGATTCGTCGAAACAACGGGTCTAGCTTTGTTCCGAATGCCTGGTAGCAATTGCTGCAGCCAAAACGTCCGCTTTTGCTAAACTGTGCATACGTTAGGCCGCAGGTCTCACACCGTTGTGGCTTGGTTGACGCTGACGGTTGGTTGGTTTGCTGTCCATTTGCCAATCCTTTGTTCATTGGATCAAAATTGAGTAGGCCAGAAAGAAGGTTATGGATACTAAAATTGTTAAAGCCGTTTAAAAAATCTCCTTTTTCCTTGGCGCATGATTCACAAATATGATATTCGGTTTTTTCGCCATTGACGATTTTAGTCAGATGTAGCGTGGCAGGTTTATTTCCGCATTCTTCACAGGTCATAAGATTCCCTCCCTACACCAGCTTTTTCTGAAATTACTTCAGCAAAATCGATGCGATCATCTGCTTGAGCATCACAGCTCGCAACCGGTCACGTATATCGCTGTCCACGAAAAGTACGTTACGGGAGGTTGCGATTTTCATCAAGGTTGCTTCCCGTACATTGATCAGCCCTTCCTCCATTAAACGCTCGATAATGGCGTAGCCTACTCCTTGCGAAATGCTTTCGCCGATGAGCTCCTCGGTTAGCAGCTCCTGAAGACGGGACTTGCTGAGAATTTGCACTTTCCGTATGCGAATGTAGCCGCCGCCTCCGCGCTTGCTCTCCACAGTGTAACCTTTTTCAATGGTGAACCTCGTGTTGATTACATAGTTGATTTGCGATGGTACACATCGAAACATATCGGCTATCTCGCTACGTTGGATCTCGACCCATCCATTGGGACTATCCTGCAGAATACTCTTTAGATGATGTTCAATAATGTCCGAGATGTTACGCACTTTTTCGCCTCCTTGTTCCATTATACCAAAACTGACTTTGACTATCTTTGACGTTAATTATAATCGTTCGTGTGCGTCATTGCAAGTAGGCGACTCTCTCCCTGTTTATTTTTGTCAAAATGGCTTTGATTAAAACTAGCCATTTCATGGAGAGAGTGTGTCAGACTAGCTCGCTCTCCCCACGTCAGAAGTAAAAGAAAGACCCATTCCTGTTCAAGTACGGAATGGGCCTCGTTCATTCTGATTATGTTTGCTCGAAAAACGTGGTGGGGAGCACCTGAGTGATTTGAGAGAACTTGCGAACGATGATATCTGCACCATCCAACTCCCCCGGTTTGGCAAAGCCAAAGTCACATCCGATCGTAAAAAGTCCATTCATCTTGCCGGCTTCTACATCGGAATGGCGGTCGCCCACCATTACGGTTTGTTGAATGTTATAGTCTCTGATGACCATCGCAACCAGATCGACTTTGGATTTCGTCTGGAATCGGCCTGCAGAATAGAGATCGGTGAATAACGGCTTCAACTCAAAATGATCGCAAACGGCGTCAATGTACTTTTCCAGACCGTTGCTTGCTGTAAACAGCTGAATGCCGCGCTGCTTTAGTTCGGTCAGCGTTTCACGTACTCCGGGATATAAGTCCGTCACGCCTTCCTTTAGCAATTCCAGTTCTTTTTCAAGCATGATTCGATCTGCCATTTCCTTTGTTTCCTGTGAGGTCCCTGGCAACAATGTTTCCCACAGCTTCTCCAGCGTCATTCCCAGCACATTCGTGAGCTGGTCCGGCCCAGGTATCTCCTTTTCCCATAGACCGTTTTGCTGTAACCATTCAAACGTCTGTTGAAACGCAGGAACGGCCAGCTTTTCGGTTTGGAGAAGCGTTCCATCCATATCGAACAAAATTGCAAACGGTACGTGATTCATCTGTTTCCCCTTCCACATCTGCGCAAAATGTTATTTTTCCATATCATGAATGATAAAGTTCGCAATGTTTTCAGCTGCCGCCGTCTTGGCAATTTGTTTGGCCGAGTGTTTCATGTTCTCCACTTTTTCCGTGTTCTGCAATAATTCTTCGATAAAGTAAATCAGTTGCTCCGTAACGGTTGCATGTACAGCACATCCGTTATTCAACAAAAAATGGCTGTTCCTTTCTTCCTGCCCTGGCAGTGGGTTATAGATGATCATCGGCACCTGCTTGCTCATCACTTCGGCAGTCGTTAATCCACCTGACTTGGTGACAATCAGGTCTGCAACTTCCAGGTATTCGTGAAAATTGTCGATAAACCGAAGAGGGACGACCTCTTGTCGATAGGTGCGATTGGACACACGTTTGTACAGTTTTTCGTTTGCCCCTGTCAAGACGAACGTTTTGCATGGGGAATCGATTTTCTCCAAGCCGTTCAGAACTTGATCCATTGGGCCAAGACCCAATCCACCACCTGAGAGCAGCACGCACTTCTGCCCGTCGCGAATCCGTAGTTTTTGCCGCAGCTCGTCTGGATTGAGGGGTTCCCGAAATTTGCTCATGATTGGAATGCCCATTGGTTTGTACTTACGGTATTCTTGTCGGTAAATATCGACTAAATAATACAATTGTTCATGAGCAATAAAATAGTAGTTGATGTGGTGATTGATCCAGGAAGGATGGATCGTATAGTCGGTAATGATCGTATAGATCGGCTCCTGCCACTCGTTTCTCCCTTTCAGGACAGACAGCATGCAGCTCGCAAACGGATGCGTCGCAATAAAGGCATCAGGCTTTACATTTTCAATCAACTTCTTCAATTGATTGGCCAACAATTTATTCATGAGCACATTTATGTCAAAAAACCGGGTTCGTTCGGTGTTGTGATAGATTTTTCCCCATACCTTCGGTGAAAGCTTAAGCAGTTTTGTATAACCCTCCAACAAGATTTTGTGGAAAGTTGGGCTAATATACTCCAGTGTATCAATAATCATGGATGTATAGCCTTGTGCTGCCAGATGTTCCTGCATGGCTCTTGCTGCCTGGTTATGCCCGTTTCCTATCGAAGCGGAAAAGATCAATATTTTTTTCATTTCCGTTCTCCCATCCTCCAACTCATTTCACTTATGATGTTAGACTAGGATATTTATATTCTCAAGCTAGAAAACAAAAAACCCCAACCGACAAGTTGAGGACGTTTTAAATATGTATTGAAAACCTTTTTTGTTCCCTGAAAACTGGATACGCAATGTTTTGCTAAAGGATTAATGTGTGGATAAGTCCTCGACCGATTAGTATTCGTCAGCTCCACGCGTTGCCGCGCTTCCACACCGAACCTATCAACCTT
>JBLNEJ010000432.1:0-7227 GCA_050262535.1 Clostridia bacterium | reverse complement strand
GCTGCATGTCGGCTACGAATTTTTGCAAAAAGTAGGAGATCAAAAGCGGGATGTCTTCCCTGCGCTCGCGCAATGGAGGAAGGTGAATCGGGATGACAGTCAGGCGAAACACGAGATCCTCCCGAAACGTACCGTCCTGCACCATCTGATGCAAATTTTTGTTGGTTGCGCTCACGATTCGTACATCCAGCGGTCTCGCACGATTGGAGCCAATCGGCGTCACTTCCTTTTCCTGCAACACCCGCAGCAATTTAGCCTGAAGGGCAGGGGGCATTTCGCCGATTTCATCGAGGAACAGCGTTCCCCCGTTCGCTTCCTCCAGCGTTCCTTTTTTATCATGCAGGGCACCTGTAAAGGCCCCCTTCACAAACCCGAACAGCTCGCTCTCCAGCAGATGCTCCGGAATCGCCGCACAGTTAATCGAGAGAAACGGTTTTGTCCGCCGTTTTCCTTTCCGATGGAGGGCGCGGGCAACCAGTTCTTTTCCCGAGCCGCTCTCCCCATAGATCAGGACGCTGGAATCAATGTCTTTCACCCGTTCGATAATGGAGAATACGTTCTGCATAGCCGGACTTTGGCCGATCATCTCGTCGTAGCCCTTGATTTTATCGATTGTCTCTGTCAGCTTGACGATCTCGGTCTGAAGCTGCTTGTGCTCGACAGCCTTTTCAATCAAGAGCTGCAGTTCATCAATGACCAACGGCTTTGTCGTATAGTGATAGGCTCCGCGCTTCATCGCTTCAACCGATGATTCGATTGTTCCGTAGGCAGTCATCATAATGACTTCTGTCGAGGGACTCAGCTTTTTGATTTCCTGTAAGGCATCGAGTCCGTCGTATTCCCCCAGCCGCCAATCGAGCAGCACCACATCAATCGATTTGGACTGTAGCAGGGTATACGCTTCTGACACGTTGGTTGTCGCAGATACATCATATTCGGTTTCAAATGCAAAGCAAAGAGAGGAACCAATCGCCTGTTCGTCATCAAGAACGAGTATGGATGTCTTCATTTTCAGGCTCCTTTCTGGAAGTGAACGGGGGGCGCACCACATCTCGGCATCGTCACGTTTTCGATTCTGTCACCGGAAGCGTGATATGAAAGGTGGTGCCGACCCCTTCTTTGGTGGCAACCTCAATTTCTCCATTATTTTCACGAATCCACTGATACGATAAGGCTAGGCCAAGTCCGACGCCGTTGCTCTTGGACGTATAGAACGGCTCGAAAATATGGGAAAAGTTGCTCTCCTTGATGCCGCAGCCCGTATCCGCGATGCGGATATGCCCCTTGTCTCCATCCGTCCGCATGACAATGGACAGGCGCTTTTCGGGGCGACCCTTCATGGCATCGACCGCATTCAGCATTAGGTTCAAGAGGACCTGCTTGAGCTGGTCCGGATCGCTGTACAGCTGCATGTCGGGCTCAATCTCAAGCTGAAGCGCAACGCTTTCCTTTTTCAGGGTCGGATTCATGATGATGACGAGCGAGTCGAGCAGGGGTGCAACGGCAAACGCTCTCTTTTTGGGAAGTCTGGGCCGAGCATAGTCCAGCAAATCCTCCACAATCCGGTTCATTCGCTGCAACGCTTCCGGCACATGCCGAAGCAGCTCTTCGCGAAACGATGGATTGTCGTATTTGCGCGGCAACAAGTCAATAAACGTTTTCATCGCGGTTAACGGATTGCGGATTTCATGGGCAACACCTGCCACCAGTTGCCCCAATGCACGCATTTTTTCCTGGATTGCCAGCTTTTTTTGCAATATGCGTTCCTCTGTCCGGTCGGCTAACGTAATCAAATACCCGGTTCGTACCTCCGATTGGTCATAAAGCGGAATGACACGATACAGGACGAATACTTGCTTGCCTGCTTTTTCATATTCCATCTCACGGGAAAAAATTTGGGATTCGCCTTCCTTGTGCGGGGCGGCCGCAAATTCATCGAGGATCGGCTGCAAAAGCGGAATGTTCTCGGCTTTCTGCTGATCGATCATCGGCTGGATGCCGAGCATGTCACAAGCCCGCTGGTTCGTACTGGTTACGAGGAAATGCTCGTCGAGCGTGACGATTCCTGAATACACGTTTTCGATAATTTTTGTTTTGAATGCATTGCTCTCGGCAATCGCTCTTTGCTGCATCTCCAGACTGTGGTTAGCCCGGGCCAATGCCGCTGTCTGCCGGGCGACTTCCTGCTTCAGCCGCTTGTTCCACATATACGTCGCCCACATCGCGAACAGGGATGCCAGAATAATCGCGACGAGAATCGTAATCCATGTCCGCAAGCGGCTAACCTGCACTTCCGTCTCGCCGAACCATTTGGTGTACAGCTTTTGATAGGCTCCGCTCGCCTGCATCCGGGAGTGTGCGGGGTTGATGATGGAAAGCAACGCATCGTTCTGTCGGTTCACCGCTACGGAAAAATCGACAGGTACTTCGAACAAATTTTCTCGAATGACATAATCATTGCTTCTTTCCGACTGTTCCAGGTAGTAGCGGACCGTCCACTTGTTTCCCATGTATGCATCTGCCCGACCGGCCATCAAAAGGTCCAGCGCATCCTTGGAATTCAATGCAAGCTGAAAGTGCACCCGGCGAATATTGGACAATAGCGTCAGCGCGCCGGGCTCCTCACGCATCGCAATCGTTTTATGGCGAAAATCAGCGAGCGTATGGAAATCTTTTTCCGATTGCCGTGGAATTACAACCGCGTCCGCCATCGTAAAATACGGGTTCGAGAATGAAAAAAGATCGCTGTATGCCGCAGAATACCGCAACCCCATAATGGCATCGATTTCCCCTGCACGAAGGGCCTGAACGGCCTGATAAAGATCCATCGGAATATAGTGAAACTCCAGATTCTGCTCCTCTGCAATCGCATTCAAATAATCGATGCTAAATCCGGTAAACATCCCGTTTTCATCCACATACGAGAACGGAGCAAGGTATCGTTCGCCCGCAATGCGGTACACCTTCTTGTGGGGCGTCGCACTTGGTTTGGATGAGATCGCATGGATCGGTAGTGTCGACCCGAACACGAAAAGACACACAAAACAGGAAACGAGCAGGCGGATCATAGATAGGTTCATAGGTGACACACTCTCTTGTAAGATTAAGAACAGTCTATCAAAAAACAATGGGCAACAACCAGTCCGTTCATCAGGGGATAAGAGGAAAAAGCAAGAATAGGCTATTTCACGAATGAAGATAGCCTATTCCTTGTGTGTTCTATTCCACAGCCTGCTTTAGGCGGCAGAAGAAGGGGTTCCAAGTTGTGTTGACTTTTTCGGCGAAACTTTCTGCCAGAGGAAAACGATCGCAAACAGCGCTGCTCCGCCCAAATCGCTTATGGTTCCCGGGATGATCAGCAGGATCGCGGCGGCAAACATGGCAATGCGCTGGATGAGATTGGTTTGGTGATACATCCAGTTTTGCAGACCGACTCCAAGGGCAATGACACCGAGAACGGAGGTAATGACGGCAATTGCGATTTCTACATAGTTCGTTCCCTCCAGAAGCAGAACCGGACTGTAGACAAAGAAATACGGAATAATGAAGCCAGCCAGCGCCAGACGGCATGCCGTCAACGCAACGCTCAACGGTTTGGCTTTGGCAATACCGGAAGCGGTAAATGCGGCCAAGGCGACCGGCGGCGTAATTTCAGCCAGCGCACCGTAATAGAACACGAACAGATGAGCCGCGAGCGGCAACACGCCGAAGTTTTGTACCAGAATCGGAGCAGCTACCGTAGCAACAATGATATACATCGGAGTGGTCGGAACGCCCATCCCCATGATCAGGCAGGTCACCATCGTCAGGATCATCGTCAAAATCAGACTGCCATCCGCAAGGCCGATAATGTTGTTGCCGACTGTCAAGCCCAGCGACGAAATCGAAATCGTTCCGACAACCATACCGACGATCGCACAGGCAATCCCGACGGAAATGGCTCCGCGTGCACCCATTTCCAAGGCATGCAGAATGCCTCTCCACGTAATCGCGGTACGCTTGCGGAACCAGCTGGCCACAATCGCTGCGGCGATGGCCCATGTGGCGGAAAACAGCGGAGTGACGCCGGACAGCAGCAAGTAAATCAGAACAAGGATCGGAATCAGCAGATGGCCGCCGTCTTTTAATACTTGCGTAAACTTTGGCACTTCATTTGCTGGAAGACCTTTCAATCCGTTCTTTTTGGCTTCCAGGTGAATGATCACCCAGCAAGCGAGATAATAAAGCAGAGCCGGAATGATGGCCGCAAGCATGATGCGGCTGTAAGGAATATTTAAAAACTCCGCCATAATGAAGGCAGCAGCCCCCATGATCGGCGGCATAATTTGCCCACCTGTAGATGCGACGGCTTCTACCGCGCCCGCAAAATGGGGACGGTACCCGTATTTTTTCATCAGCGGAATCGTAAAGGAGCCGATCGAGGCCGCATTGGCCACGGAGCTTCCGGTAATCATGCCCATAAAGCCGGACGCGATGACGGCTACTTTTGCCGGACCACCCGGTGTACGCCCTGCAACAGAAAGGGCGAGGTCGTTAATAAACTGCGTCATTTTGGTTTCTTGCAAAAAGGCACCAAACAGGACGAACAGGAAAATATAGGTGGCAGAAACGCCAAGCGGAACGCCGAAAATTCCTTCGGTTGAATAATAGAAATGCTCAATAATCGTTTCCATGCTGAACTGACGATGACCGAGCGAACCCGGGATATAATGACCGAACAGCGTGTAGAGCAAGAACATGAAGGCGACGGTCGTCAATCCCATGCCCAGTACGCGACGGGATGCTTCAAACAATACAATAATCCCGATCGCACCCACGATGTAATCGGTCTGTCCAAGAATACCGCCGTTTAATTGAATTTCCTCGATTTGAAAGAACAAATAAAGCGGAGGAATAAGACCAAGAATCATCCAGATAAAATCGATGACGGTCGGCATCTTGCGTTTGCTTGTTTTCATATTGGCCGGGTATAGCAGGAAAACAAGCGCTAGGAGAAACGAAAGGTGCATGGAGCGCTGGCGAAGCGACTCCAGCAAGCCAAAACCGGATGTGTACAATTGAAAGATACTCATGCCGATGGCCACGGCTGCGACGGCAAACGCCATCGGGCCTACATATTTGCGGAAGCGGGATTCGTGATCCACTTCCTCCAGTAATTTTTCAATATCAACGTTGTCTTCCTGCTGGATGGCATGTTGCTTTTCCATAGAGAATCCCCCCTTTATGTGTTGTACCTGTCTTCAAGCAAGAGGATTGGGCTTGAAGACAGGTAAGTTCGTGAGTCTGGTCGGTTTATTTCCCTTCTACATCGAGGCCGATTTCTTTGTAGTACTTTTTCGCGCCCTCATGAAGCGGGATAATCATGCCGTTCAACGCAGCTTCCTTGGTCAAGTCTTTGATCGCTTTGTGAGTGGCAATGAGCTGCGGCAGGTTTTCATACATCGATTTGGTCAAGCCATACACAAAGTCTTCCGGCAGATCCTGGCGAACGACGAGCAGGTTAGCAACGGAAACGGTGGTTACGTCAGCGCTTTGGTTTTTGTACGTATCTTTCGGAATGCTGAATTCATCATAGAACGGGAAGTCTTTTTTGATCTTGGCAATGGCGTCCTTATCAATGGAAAGGATTTTGATATCAGCGCTTGTGGCAACGTCCATGATGGATGCTGTCGGCAGACCGCCGGATACGGCAAACCCGTCGATTTGTCCGTTTTTCAACGCTTCTGCTGCTTCACTGAAGCCCATGTAGTCAACCGTCAGGTCTTTGCGCTCGCGATAATCCATGCCATACGCGTTCAAAATGATGCGGGCATTTGCTTCCGTTGAGGAGCCTACGCTGCCTGGAACGAAGCGCTTGCCTTTCAGATCGTTGATGGAATTGATGTTGGCATCCGCTTTTACGACGAACTGGATGACGTTTGGATACAGGTAGGTAAGACCGCGCAGGTTGTCTACCTTTTTGTCCTTGAACATTTCGGTACCGTTTTGCGCAAAGTAAACGATTCCATTTTCAACGAAAGCAACTTCCGCTTCCTGTTTCTTCAAAATGTTAACGTTTGCAACACCGCCCGATGTTGTCTGGGCTACCGCTTGTACATTGTTTTTCTCGGTCCACAGCTTGGCCATGGCATTGCCGAGCGGATAATAGACGCCCCCGGTTGTCGCTGTCGCAATCGTAATGCGCGATGGCGCTTCAGTAGCGGGAGCCGCCGAGCCTGCTGACCCTTCCTGGGTTGGGGCATTGCCGGAACAGGCTACCAACGTTGTGGTGAGTAACAGAACAGTAGACATAAGTGCAAAAAACTTTTTCATGATCTTTCCTCCTCTTACCTTTCTGTGTGTTCTCTCTTTCTGTCCTGAAGAAAAGAGCAATATTCATGCCATTCCGAAAATAGCAATTAGATCGGCTTTTTGGAGAAAAAGCGGCAAAAAGTGCCGGGTAGGGGGCGGCATTTTTTGCCGAGCGGAAAGCTTTTCCCGGTTAGATGTCGTCTTTTTCCGTTTCCTCCATATACATAATGGTAAGCACCTTGGAAAGCGGGGGAGAACATGAGAAGTGACGAGAGACATGCATTGGAGTACGCCATCGATGAAATCACCGAAATCGCCAAAGGCTTCGGTCTGGACTTTTACCCGATGCGCTACGAGATCTGCCCGGCCGACATCATTTATACGTTTGGCGCTTATGGGATGCCGACACGGTTTTCCCATTGGAGCTTTGGCAAAAGCTTTTATCGCATGAAGCTGCAGTATGACCTGAATCTGAGCAAAATTTATGAGCTCGTGATCAACTCGAATCCGTGCTACGCCTTCCTGCTGGATGGCAACAGCCTGATCCAGAACAAGCTAATCGTCGCCCATGTACTGGGGCACTGCGATTTTTTCAAAAACAACGTCCGTTTCTCCAATACGAAGCGGGACATGGTCGAGAGCATGGCCGCCAGCTCGGAGCGGATTCGCCAATATGAAATCGCGCATGGTAAGGAGGAGGTGGAGCAATTTCTCGATGCCTGCCTGGCGATCCAGGAGCATGTGGACCCGAGCCTGCTGCGAGCGAAGCTCAGCTGGAAAGCCCAAGCCGACGAAACGACAGAGTCAGCATCCAAGCCACCGTCAGCGAGTAAACGAATGAGCGCTTATGAGGACCTGTGGCGTCTTGATCCGGCAGAACGGGAAAAATTGACGCCCAAGCCGGCTGCACAGAAGTTCCCGCCTGAGCCGGAGAAG
>JBLNEJ010000431.1:0-4318 GCA_050262535.1 Clostridia bacterium | reverse complement strand
ACTGGTCAGCGGTCTCACCGCGATCGGAATTGGGGCGTCATCGGTTTTTGCCGTTACGCTTGTGCTGCAATTTTTCAATGGGCTCTTCTTCCCGTGCATTCACATCGGCTTGAACACGATGATCCTGAAAGGAACCGAGGAATCGTTCATCGGACGGGTCAACGGTGTGCTGAACCCGATATTCATGGGGATGATGGTCCTCACGATGAGTATGGCCGGTTGGCTAAAAAGCACGTTTGGGCTCGTCACCATGTATGAAACAGCGGGCGTCCTGTTCTTGATTAGCATGTTGCTGCTCGTTCCCTTGTTCAAAATCAAGGTGGAGGAAGCACCGAAGCCGGAAACACAATCATAATCATAAACAGAAAAAGTCCCGCTCGTTCGCTGCAATTGCATGCGAATGGGCGGGACTTTTTATTAGACGAGAGCGCAGCGCTCCGCAAAATTGATGTTCGGATAGTATGCGTTTGCAACCAGTAGATTGGGGCCAGCGCATTTGGCGTGTGGGCAGTAACAGCTAATCTGTCTGTTGAGCGGATGCTCCTGCCAGTGCGCAAACATGTCGGTCAAGCGATCGGTGCGTATATTGCCGAGCGGAGCGACATCCCCGAAATCGGTCACGATGCAGTCGCCGTTGAACAGATTGAGATTC
This sequence comes from Clostridia bacterium, assembly GCA_050262535.1. GTDB lineage: Bacteria > Bacillota > Bacilli > Brevibacillales > Brevibacillaceae > Brevibacillus_D. The sequence goes on along the minus strand of JBLNEJ010000431.1, from coordinate 3,666 downwards.
AGCCGGTTTCGTCCATCCGGGTCGTTGCGTACGGTGACGTTTTTGGCTTCGCGCAGACGCAGCACGAGCTCACGGTCGGCAGCGTCCGGGCTGCATGCAAAAAACGGCAGCGTGCCAAACAGCATCCACATGTCCGGGTCACGAGCATCAAGCAGATGATGGATGGCGGCACGAACCTGCTCAAGCGAGAGCATTTCCATGTCACGGGCAAAATCGCTAGGATACATTGGATGCACCTCGTGGCGCAAACAGCCCATCTCGCGGATTTGGCGGTGCAGGACATCCAGCTTGTCATGTGTGCGAATATTGATCATCGATTCCGCAGAAACAAAGACACCTTCCTCCGCAAGCTTGCGCGCATTTTCCATCATGGTCTGAAATAACTGCCCCGCCTGCTTGGTTGAAACCTTTTGCTTTGCTTTTGCGTATACGATGGAAGAGAACTCCTCTACCGTGCTCCAGTTCCAGGACATGTGCATGACATCGAGGTACGGAACCAGCGGTTCGTAGCGGGAAAACGGGAGCGACACATTGGAGTTGATCTGGGTGCGCAGCCCGCGGGCTGTTGCGTATTTCAGCAAGGGGAGAATCGTTTCGGCAACCGTTCGTTCGCTGTACATCGGCTCCCCGCCTGTTATACTGAGAGTATGTAAATCCGGCGCCTCATCAAGTCGTTTGAGGATCAGCTCAAGCGGCAGCTTTTCGCTGTCCCGCAGCTGAAGGGTATCGCCAACGGCACAATGCTCACAGCGCAGGTTGCACATATTTGTTACCGTAAACTCGACGCTGGTCAGCTTGTATTGAGGTGGGGTCGCATGCAAAAGCGGTTCCCACGGATCATTCTCGGGTGTAATCGGTGCTGTTGGCACAAGACGTATCAAAATTGGTAACCTCCTAAGTACTCCTTACATTCTTACTATTATACGCACAGACGGACAGGAGGAGAAGCAGGAAATGATGATGGGGATCTCCTTTAACCGGGGTGTTTTTTTTCATGATCGCACGTATCTGGCTTGCGCAGAGATCAAGCAAGGTGTGATTCATGTATGGGGGGAAAAAATTACGCTGCGCACGATCGGCAAAATGTGGGTGCGAATTATGTTCACCTTGCCATGGTATTATCAGCTGATTCACCTGTTGCTTCTCGGACTCGTGCTGTTCGGGGCAGCAGAAGCCTGGTTCAATCCGCTTTGGCTGCTTGTGTATGCGGCAGGCTTTCATTTTGTCTTTCCCCGTCAATTGAAAAAATTTCATGGTGCCGAGCACAAGGTGTTCAGCTACGCGGGTGAAAAAAAGCTGGAGTCATGGGAAGCCGTTCGAGCGGCCAACATCGTAAATGATGGGTGCTCGACCAATTCCGTTACGTATTTTTTTCTGTTCATGCTCGTTTGTTTGCCGTTTGCCGGATTGGAATGGAGCTTGATTGCCGGTGCGACCGGAATGGTGGCCGGGTTTTTGTTCGACAAGTGGCTGAGACGATATTTGAAGCCTGTGTACCAGCTGTCCGGTTTTCTGCAAAAGCATATTACGTGCAAGGAGCCGGACCGTGCCCATCTGGAAACCGCGATTCGCTCTTACCAAATGCTGCTTCACATAAGGAGTCGAGGGTGATGCGGGGATTGCTGGAAAGTTGGTTGTCGTTGCCGTTATTGCTTGTTAGTGCAGGCTGCGGAGGACTATCCCCTGAGGAGCAGGCGCGCCAGACTGGGCTCGAATTCAAGCGGGCGCAGTACGTGGTCGAGGATTATACGAAGGAAGAAAGGTCTTTAGCGATCATCATGAAGCGAAATGAGCGGGTAAAGCCATTTTTGACAGAAAAGGCGTATGAAGGGTATTTGGCGAACCGGGAGGCGGAAATTCCTCTCCTTGCAGCCACAACCCAAAAGCGAAACATTGCGTTGAAAACCATCACGTTTGAGAAGCAGGAGGCAACGGGTCAGCAAGAAGCAACCTTGACCTTCCACTATGAAATGGAGCTGGAGCTGCATCAGCCGGATGGGGTAGAGCCTCAGCTGGTGAAGGCTACGGGGCAGATGGATGTGAGCAAGGTAGGAGAGCAGTGGCTTGTATCGCGTGATTGGGACGGCTATCCGCTGAACGCTTTTTGGAAATAGTGTCAGGAACGCTAAGGTTGGAGGACGAGATGAACAGTCGATTGAGCAAAGGCGTTATTTTTGATATGGACAACACCTTGCTGAAATCCCGCATCAACTTCGCGGAAATGAAGCGGGCGATCTTTCAGCTGCTGGTGGAAAAGCAGATGTGCGAGCCTACCCTCGACTGGGAACACCATACGGCATCCCAGTTGATCGAGATCGGAAGACAGTCGGAACGCAATAGCAAGGCGATCGAGTCGCAAATGTGGGAGGCTGTCACGTTTTACGAAAAGGAGGGGATGCACGGGGCTGTGTTGGAGGACCATGCCGTTGAGGTGCTGGAAGAGCTTCATCAGCGCTATCACCTGTTTATCCTGACCAACAACGCGAGCGCGGCTGCCAGGGAAGCATTGGCGGAAACCGGGATCACCCACTTTTTTGAGGAAATCGTGGCGCGGGAGCAGATGTCGGCGCTGAAGCCATCGCCATCGGGCATTCATTATATTTTGAACCAGTATCCGCAATGGTCAGTCGCCAACTGGACGATGGTGGGAGATTCGTGGATTGATGGGAAAGCCGCTCAGGATGGCGGAGTCCGGTTTGTTGCTTACAGGGGGAAGCGTCTGGAGATGGAACGAAATCAGGTCGCACCCATCGCTTATGTGGACCATTTACATGAGTTGCTGTCAATTGATTTCGAATGTTGAAATGACTAAAAAGAGCAACCCTTCGTGATTGCTCTTTTTTTGTTGTGCTGCTATGTGGCTCCAGGCTGTTTCCCAAATCTTACAACGATGTAAGCTCTTTGTAAGCAAGATCAATAGCTGTCTGGAAGCAAGCTGGATAAAGTAAGAAGCATCAGGCAGGGCTGCCGCTAGTAGATAGAGGAGGAAACATGATGGTTTCAAATGTTGTGGAAGCGACAAACGTAGAGAAGATTTATGGCTCGAAGGGGGAGAGTCAGTCCCACGCCCTGAAAGGCATATCGCTCTCGATCAAACAAGGAGAATTCGTCGGCATTATGGGACCATCGGGTTCGGGCAAAACGACATTGCTGAACGTCATCTCGACGTTGGATCGCGCCACCGGGGGCAATATTCGGATCGCCGGAACCGATATTACCCGGATGAACCAGCGAGATTTGGCGGATTTTCGCGCACAAAGGCTTGGCTTCATTTTTCAGGACTTCAACCTGCTGGAGAATTTGACCGTGTACGAAAACATTGCGCTGCCGCTCTCCTTGCAAGGCATCTCTTCCAGGGAAATCGGCGCCAAGGTGGAAAAAATCGCGCAAACACTGGGCATTAACGAAATCCTGTCCAAGTATCCGGTGGCGATTTCGGGTGGACAAAAGCAGCGTGCAGCAGCGGGGAGGGCTCTCGTGCATGAACCGGCGATTCTTTTGGCAGATGAGCCGACCGGTGCGCTCGACTCAAAAAATGCAAAAAGCTTGCTGGAGACGATGGCGGATCTGAACGAACATCACCAAGTCTCCATCCTGATGGTGACGCACGATGCCTTGAGTGCGAGCTACTGCAAACGGATATTGTTTATACAGGATGGAAGCTTG
>JBLNEJ010000430.1:0-2725 GCA_050262535.1 Clostridia bacterium | reverse complement strand
GGCAAGCAACGAGTAGGCCAGCATGGCGTAGACCGCTTCATCGGCTGCCTCGCGCAGCTCACTGATCTGTGAGCGGGCACCGCCGATCCCCATCTCCATCCGGTTCGTCGGGTAAAGACGCTGCCATTCGACGGCGAGTCGTTTGAGAAACGATAAACTGCTGTCTTTTTCGGGCAAGATCATCAGCAAATACTGTGACCTCTCCCGAAGCAGGTAGACACAGTCCTGCTGGTCGGCAATACGCTTGATGAAGCTGCGCAGCCGGGCGTAAAGCATCGTCCGCTCCTGTTCCCCTTCACAGGTGTACAGCCTGAGTGCGGCAATCAGATGACTGCCGTTCAAGGGGTAGCCCAGCTTGCGGCTGCGTGCCTCCAGCTCACCTTGATCGAAAGCTTGTCCACTCAAGATGTCCTCCGCAAAATCCCCCATCAGACGCCACTCTGTTGCAGCAACAGCCCGTTCCTTCACGTATTCGAACGTACACAGCATAGCGGCATGCTTTAGCGCAATATGGTCCGGCTCTTGCCATTCCGCCCTCGGCTTGGAAAGAGAGAGCTTGCCGAATATTTCACGTGTCGATCCGACCGGAACCGTGTGTGTAACCTGTGGCACGTCTGCCGGCAGTTCAGCGTCCATGGAGTCAATGGAAATCACCTCATAGCCGAAAGAATCGACAAGCCGGACACGGCCCTTGGTCAACGAGGCCAGCTCTTCCGCAATCGCAGGCAAGCCGCCCTTGGAGAAAGCAACGTCCATCATTTGTTCATGGATGGCAAGCGTTTCAAACTGGCGATTGACGATTGGCTGCAAAATGGCTTTCGTGATCGTCGAAAAATTGATCTCACTCGGAATTTCGATCAAGGGAAGGCCATACTGTTCCGCATCGGTCAAAAACACCTCAGGAATCTCCCGTAAGTAAAAACCGGTATGAATCGCGACACCGCTCAACTTCCGCTCTGCAAGAGAGGGAATGAACCGGGCGATTTTTTGGGCATCGCTCGCCAGACCAAATCCGGTTGTAATCAGAAATTCCCCTTCCTGCAGCCGGCTCGTATCCTCCAGCAGCTCCACGATCGTTACCCAGCGAATGTGGTTGTCCAGTCCTTTGGTGCCGGCAACAAGCCGTGTTTGCACCATATCGGGGAGCTGCAGCGCTTCTCGAATGGTAAGGGTCACATTCATTCACCTCATCTTCCCCAGTCATATATACACAATGTACAAAACAATGCGGCGACACGCCAGCTTTTTCTGCCAGAGGGGACGATGGTTTTATCCTGTGAGTACGGTAGGATGAAAACAGGAAAAGTCTAGAGAGGTGAGCCAAATGGAAAGAAGTTATGTGATTAAACCAGAGTTGGGCAAATCGTACCCGTTTGTTTCGCACGGGAAAGGTATTTATTTGTACGACAAAAACGGCAAGGAATACATCGATGGCTGCGGCGGTGCCGTGACGGCCTGCATCGGACATGGTGTACAGGAAATTACGGATGCAATGCTTGAGCAGGCGAACAAGGTTTCATTCGCGTATCGTTCCCATTTCTCCAGCGATGCTGTAGAAGAACTGGGCGCCAAGCTCGCCAAGTGGGCACCGGGTGAACTGAATTGGACGTTCTTCGTCAGCAGCGGTTCCGAGGCGACGGAAACAGCGCAAAAGATTGCGATTCAATATTGGCAGGAAAAAGGCTATCAGCGCAAAAACCGGATCATCTCCCGCTGGATGAGCTATCATGGCATCACGATGGGGGCACTCTCGATGTCGGGGCATGTACTGCGCCGCAAACGCTTTACACCGCTTTTGGCAGACTACCCGGCGATTTCTGCGCCATATCCGTACCGTATGCCAGAAGGAATGAGCATCGAGGAGTACTCCCAGAAGGTAGCCGATGAGCTGGAAGTGGCGATTCGCCGCATTGGTGCGGAAAATGTAGCCGCCTTCATCGCGGAGCCCGTGATCGGGGCATCAGGCGGTGCGGTCGTTGCGCCTCCAGGGTATTTCGAACGAATTCGTGAAATTTGCGATAAAAATCAAGTCCTGTTCATCGCCGATGAAGTCATGACCGGAATGGGACGGACAGGCAAAAACTTCGGGATTGATCATTGGAATGTCAAGCCGGACCTGATGGCGCTCGGTAAAGGAATGAGCGCAGGCTATACGCCGATGGCTGCCGCAATGGCAACGGATGAAATCATCGAAACGATCACAAAAGGCTCCGGCCTGATCATGGCGGGTCATACGTATAGTGCGAATCCGCAATCGGCTGCCATTTCGCTGGCAGTGGTCAACTATATCGAAAAACACAATCTCGTGGCAAAAGCAGCCGAGCAAGGCGACTATTTGCTGACGCAAATGAAGCAGCTCGTCGCAGATTTCCCGCTGGTGGGCGATGCGCGTGGCCTGGGCATGCTGAACGGCTTGGAGTTCGTCAAGAACAAAGAGACGAAGGAAGCGTTCCCGCTTTCGGTCGGTGCGGCGAATCGGGTACTCTCCCGTGCGTTTGAAAAAGGCTTGATCATCTACCCGGCGATCGGTGGAATTGACGGCATAGCGGGTGACTCTGTTATCGTGGCACCGCCGCTGAACATTACACGCGAGGAAATCGACCGTTTGATGGGTATTTTGCGGTCTACCATTGAAGAAGTGCAGGCAGAGTTGAAAAGCGAAGGGCAATTCGCTTAGTACGTAACAGAAAAGAAGGTGAACAAATGAGTCAGCAACGCGATCCTT
>JBLNEJ010000429.1:0-3916 GCA_050262535.1 Clostridia bacterium | reverse complement strand
GGTCTTGTTTTATGGTAAGAAGGAGTTTTTTATTTAGCGGTTTTTTCGTTCAGCAGCTCGGCCAATTCACGAACACACTCTTTGCTGATCATTTTGCCTTTATAGTAAACCAAATCTTCGGCGTTGCCGCTGAAAATACAAGCAGGTTCATATTTTTTCAGGATGATGCGCTCACCATCAACGAAGATTTCCAGAGCGTCTTTTTCAGCAATGCCCAAGGTGCGGCGCAATTCGATTGGAATAACAACACGGCCCAATTCATCAACTTTACGTACAATACCAGTAGATTTTAACATTTTCTGTCTCCTCCCCAAAATTCGCGGATAATTTACAATCTATCAAACTAAATCGTCATTATTCGACAATTTACTTCGTTTTCATCATACCAACGATTCCCAAAGGTGTCAATATATTATTTACAGTTATTAGGACTTATAGCTGGATATTGATATGCTATCTTTTTGTTAGTTTCGATTACTACAATAACGCAAACAGGTATTTTCTGTCTAGCATCAGAGATCGGGAAATGTGCACTGTTTATTGATAGAAAAAAATTTGGTAAAAAAATGATAGCTGATAATGTCGATTCGACACTATTTGTCGAAAAATGTTAAGGTTGCTTCGACAGATAGCCTAACGTTTACAAAGGAAAAAGTTCGTGTACAATAAGATGTGAAGCGTTAAGCAGATTCATTACGGACAAATCGACGATGACGGGAAGAGTAAGCTTGGCAGTCTTATCCGTAGAGAGCTGGGACAGGTGAAAGCCAGCATAAGACGCAAGCCGAAGATGGCCCCCGAGTTATCATGTGCGAACCTCGCAACAGGCAAGCATCTGACGTAACCCTGCGTTAAAGGGGAGTCCAATGCGACTCGCCAAGTTCGTCCTTGTGAAAGGGCGAAAAATTTGGGTGGTACCGCGAGAGTAACAGCTCGTCCCAATTCGGGATCGGGCTGTTTGTTTTTTTACCCATACACAAAGGAGGAGTTTTACGATGGCTGCAACCAAACCAACCTACTACATCACGACGCCGATCTACTATCCAAGCAACAAGCTGCACATCGGCAATGCGTACACGACGATTGCCTGTGACGCAATGGCTCGCTACAAGCGACTGCGTGGCTACGACGTTTACTATTTAACAGGGACGGACGAACACGGCCAAAAGTTGCAGGAACGCGCAGCAACCGAAGGATTAAAGCCGCTGGAATTTATTGATCCGGTGGTAGACTGGATTCGCGATCTGTGGGATCGGCTCGACATTTCGTATGACGATTTCATCCGCACAACGCAGCCGCGCCATAAAGAGGTAGTGCAGAAGGTGTTCCAGCGCTTGCTCGATCAGGGTGATATTTATCTTGGCGAGTATGAGGGATACTACTGTGTGCCGGATGAAGCGTTCTGGACCGAAACGCAGGCAAAGACAGACAAGGGGTACTTCTGTCCGGATTGCGGACGCGAAGTAACGAAGGTGAAAGAGCAGAACTACTTCTTCCGCATGTCCAAATACCAGGACCGTTTGCTCAAATATATTGAGGAAAACCCGGACTTCATCCAGCCGGAGTCGCGCCGCAACGAGATGGTCAATAACTTCCTCAAGCCGGGGCTGCAGGATTTGAGCGTTTCCCGCAGCACGTTCGACTGGGGAATTCCGGTGCCAAGCGATCCGAAGCACGTCATTTACGTCTGGATCGATGCGCTGACCAACTATATTTCCGCATTGGGCTATATGTCTGAGGACGATTCCAAGTATCAACGCTACTGGCCGGCTGACGTACATATGGTCGGAAAGGACATTTTGCGTTTCCATACGATTTACTGGCCGATCCTGCTGATGGCTCTGGATGTGCCGCTGCCGAAAAAGGTATTCGGTCACGGATGGCTGCTGATGCCAGACGGCAAAATGTCCAAATCCAAAGGCAACGTTATCGATCCGAAGTTTTTGATCGAGCGCTACAGCTCGGACGGTGTGCGCTACTTCCTGCTGCGCGAGATTGCATTTGGACAGGACGGCGTTTTCACGCCGGAAGCATTTGTGCAACGGTTGAACTTTGATCTGTCGAACGACCTGGGCAACCTGGTCAGCCGTACGGTTGCGATGATTGAGAAATATTTTGACGGTGTTGTACCGGAGCCGACCCAGCCGGGCGAGTTCGATGATTCGCTGATCGAGCTGGCGAAGAAGACAAAAGGGCTGGTCGAGGAGCATATGGACGAGATGCGCTTCGGCAACGCATTGTCCCACCTGTGGGAGCTTGTCAGCCGGACGAACAAGTACATCGACGAGACCCAGCCGTGGAACCTGGCCAAGTCGGAGGAAAACAAGGCGCGTCTTGGCACCGTGATGTACAATCTGGCTGAGAGCATCCGCATCATCTCGGTTCTGCTTCAGCCATTCCTCACCAAGGCTCCGGCAAAAATTTGGCAGCAGCTCGGGATTGCAGACGTTGTGCAAGCGCAAGGCTGGGAGTCTGCCGGCTTCTGGGGCGTGTTGCCGGCAAGAAGCCGAGTCAGCCGCGATGAGGTATTGTTCCCGCGCTTTGATGTGGAAAAAGAATTGGCTTATATCGATGCATCCACCGCTGAAGCCCGCAAGCAAGCGGAGGAGAACAAGAAGAAGCAGGATGCACTGAAGGCAGGCGCGACACCGGAAGCGGCTGCGACTGCAACCGGGAAACCGGAGGATGCGAAGGAAGAGATCGGCATCGACGATTTCGGCAAAGTGGAGCTGCGTGTGGCACAGGTGACCGCATGTGCGAAGCATCCGAATGCCGACAAGCTTCTGGTTCTCCAGCTTGATCTCGGCTATGAGCAGCGCCAGGTTGTATCAGGCATTGCCAAATACTACACACCGGAAGAAATGGTCGGCAAAAAAGTGATCGTCGTTGCCAACCTGAAGCCGGTCAAGCTGCGCGGCGAAATGTCGCAAGGGATGATTTTGGCTGCATCGGTCGGCGACCAGCTGACATTGGCTTCCGTTGATCCTAGCATGCCGAATGGGGCGATTGTGAAGTAACGAAAGGAAGGACCGCTGTGCTTATCGATACACATGCGCATTTGAATGCGCCCGAGTTCGCAGAGGATCAAGATGAGGTTATCGCTCGCGCCCGGGAAAACGGCGTGAGTACGATCATCAATATTGGCTTTAACGCTGAAACGATTCCGACCTGCATCGAGCTCGCGGAAAAATACGATTTTATTTATGCCGTCGTTGGCTGGCACCCCCAGGATGCCAAAGACTTTCGTGACGAGCATCTGGACCTGCTGACCGAGCTGAGCCGCCACCCCAAGGTGGTTGGCCTGGGGGAAATGGGATTGGACTATTATTGGGACACCTCCCCCAAGGATGTGCAAGCAGAGGTGTTCCGCAAGCAGATTCGGCTAGCCCGCAAGCTGAACCTGCCCATCGTGATCCACAACCGCGATGCCCATCAGGATCTCATCACCATTTTGCGCGAAGAGAAAGCCGAAGAGGTTGGTGGCATCATGCACTGCTTCTCCGGCAGCTGGGAAACCGCCAAAATGGCGCTCGACATGAATTTTTACATTTCATTCGGAGGGCCGCTCACGTTCAAGAACGCCCGCGTTCCGAAGGAAGTGGCCGTAAAGGTGCCGCTCGATCGCCTGTTGGTGGAGACGGACTGTCCGTATTTGACCCCTCATCCGTTTCGAGGGAAACGCAACGAAACCGGCTATGTCCGGTTGGTATGTGAGGAAATGGCCAACCTGCACGGAAAAACCTTTGAGGAAAGGGCTGCCATTACAACGCAAAACGCGAAGAAATTGTTCCGGCTTCCATAAAGAAAGAGCATTCGTTCGACACCAGGACGAATGCTTTTTTTCTTTCTACCAAGACATTTGCAGTTCTATGAAAAGAATTGTTTGCATATTGTTGGAATTGTCGAACAAAAGTCT
>JBLNEJ010000428.1:0-11716 GCA_050262535.1 Clostridia bacterium | reverse complement strand
TAATTTGGGGCGAGGAGATCGTAGTAGATGAAAATTGCACTCATTGCACATGACCGTAAAAAAGAAGAAATGATTCAATTGGCGATGGCATATGAAGCGATATTAAGCGAGCATGAGTTGTATGGAACCGGTACAACAGGAGCGCGCATTATGGAGACTACATCGCTTACTGTTACACGTTTTTTGTCAGGACCGCTTGGTGGAGATCAGCAGATCGGAGCGAGAGTTGCCCAAAATGAAATGGATATGATCATTTTCCTTCGTGATCCGCTGACTGCCCAGGCACACGAGCCTGACATTAATGCATTGCTTCGCTTGTGTGATGTGCATAAGATCCCGCTGGCTACGAATCTGGGTACAGCGGAAGTATTGTTGAAAGCGCTGGAACGAGGCGAAATCGCCTGGCGCTATCTTGTTCACGGGGAGTCATGAAACATGATGCGACAGCTTGATATTTTGGCAATTGGCGCTCATCCGGATGATGTGGAGATTGGTGCGGCGGGGAGCCTCCTAAAGGCTGCCGCACAAGGTAAGCAGACTGCGATACTGGATTTGACCTATGCCGAGCTTTCTTCCAATGGAAGTGTAGAGCGTCGGCAGGAGGAAGCGGGAAACGCGTCAACGATGCTCAATCTTGCCACTCGCTATAATTTTGGCTTGCCTGACCGTGGATTGGAATCGGTACGCGAAATGGCGATCAAAAAGGTCGTCGATTTGATCCGGATGACAAGACCCCAGGTTGTCCTTGCTCCCTATTGGCAGGACCGTCATCCCGATCATGAAAGCGCAAGCCGGATTGTGAAGGAAGCGGTATTTTCAGCGGGTATTCATCGTTTCAAAGGATTTGAGGAAGAATTGCCGGGTTATCGTCCGCCGAAGCTTTACTACTATTTCATCAATTCAACGGCAGCTCCTCAATTTGTCGTTGATGTGAGTGATGTATATGAGCAGAAACTGGATGTACTTCGTTGCTATCGAAGCCAGTTTGAGAAGGAAGAGCACAGTGTACCGACCCCGCTCAATAATGGATATATCGAGTTGGTGGAGTACCGCGAAAGACTCTTTGGTCAACAGGCAGGCACTACATATGGAGAGGGATTCATCAGTGGGGGACCTGTGGTGCTTTCCGAACTATTGTAAAGGGGAGAGGGTCCTATGAACATTGGCATAACGTGCTATCCGTCTCTTGGCGGTTCCGGTGTTGTCGCGACGGAGCTGGGGAAGCTTCTCGCAGAGCGAGGGCACAACGTTCATTTTATCGCATCGAGCATGCCTTTTCGAATGGGCAAGTTCCAGCCGAACGTGTTTTATCATGAGGTCGAGGTAAATCATTACGATGTATTCAAATATCCGCCTTACGATTTGACGCTAGCCAATCGAATGGCACAGGTCGCCAAAACGGAAAAGCTGGATATCCTGCATGTTCACTATGCGGTACCCCATGCGCTCTGTGCGTACCTGGCAAAGCAAATGGTAGGAGACGACCTGAAAATTGTAACCACCTTACATGGAACCGACATTACCGTGCTCGGCTATGACTCGACATTGAGCGATCTGATCCGGTTTGGAATCGAGCAGAGTGATATGGTTACGGCAGTATCTCAGGATTTGATTTGTGAAACGAAAGCGTTGCTGCAGGTGGAGAAGCCGATTGAGCTCGTCTACAATTTTGTTGACAAGCGGCGCTATGTTCGCAAGGATGTCAGCAAGATCAAGCAGGTTTTTGCCCCGAACGGTGAAAAGCTGATGATGCACATCTCCAACTTCCGACCAGTCAAGCGCGTACCGGACGTCATTGAAGTGTTCCGTCGCGTACATGAGGAGATTCCTTCCAAATTGCTGCTGATTGGTGAGGGACCGGACTTGAGCATTGCACGGAATCTTTTGAATGAGTATGGCCTGGAAAAGGATGCGTTTTTCCTGGGGAAACAGGAAGATGTGGCCGAGGTGATCTCGATGGCGGATGTCATGCTGTTGCCGTCGGAAAAGGAAAGCTTCGGTTTGGTGGCGCTAGAAGCAATGGCCTGTGGAGTACCGGTGGTGGCGACTAACGTAGGGGGACTGCCGGAAGTGATTGTGGACAATGAGAGCGGTTTTCTGTGTGATCTTGGCGACGTTGCCTGCCAGGCGGAAAAGACGCTGAAGCTGCTGAAGGATGAAGAGCTGTATCAGCGCTTTTCACGCACTGGCGTCGAACGTTCGTGCAATACGTTCTGTCATGAAACCATCACATCGCAATATGAGAATTTGTACAAAAAGCTTCTAGGGCGGCGTTAAATGCGCAGCTTGAGTGATTGTATGACTTTTGCCAGGAATATGAAGAATCCGAATAATGCTCTAGACATCCAAAGCCCTCCGTCCATTCAAATATGATTCGCATGGCACTGGGAAGAGAAGGAGAGGAACGCCGATGTTGAAGGATCAGGCACTGCTTGTATTGGCAAAGCTGGAGGAACATGGCTATGAAGCCTACTTCGTTGGTGGATGTGTCCGTGATTGGCTGTTGAAGCGACCCGTTCATGATATTGATATATGCACGAACGCCCAGCCGTGCGACATTATGCGCATTTTTCCCGACCACATTCTAACCGGTATTCAGCATGGGACGATCTCTGTCAAGCAAGGTGGAGCCCTGTTTGAAGTGACGACCTATCGGACAGAAGGGACGTATGCCGATCATCGCCATCCGTCGGAGGTACGCTTTGTAAGCGATTTGCGTGAGGATTTGGCGCGGAGAGATTTTACCATCAACGCGATGGCAATTGACCGGCATGATCGATTAAGCGATCCGTTTAGCGGGCAGACTGATTTATTGTCAAAGCTGATCCGTACGGTAGGAAGCGCAACGGAGCGGTTTACAGAGGACGCCTTACGCTTGCTGCGCGCCGCACGATTTGCCGCACAGCTCCAGTTTGCCATTGAAAACAAGACGGAGCAGGCGATGGCCGAATGTGCGGAGATGCTGATTCATATTGCCAAGGAGCGCATTCATGCCGAACTGCACAAATTGATTGACAGCGATCACCCCGGAAATGGCGTGAACATATTGGTAGCGACGAGGCTGTTGCGCGTGTTCCCTGAGTTAGAACGCTTGTTCGATCGTGCTGCTTCATGGGCAGATCGGCTTACGAAGTTGGGCTCGATTGCTCAAAAGTGGGCATTCCTGTTTTATGCAGCTGAAACCAGCCTTGAGGAAAGCCAGCGAGTTGCAGACTTGTTGCGCATGTCCAATCGGGAACGCGACAAGACTGTGGAATTAGTGGGCATGCTGCAACAAATTGCACCAAAATGGGACCAGCCAATCGAGGTTGAATGGGGACCGATGCTACTGCGCTATGGGTGGGAAACCTGTATGGAGGCAGACAATTTGCTCCAGTCGATCTGGACCCATCAACAAGATCGAGCATCATCCCGAAGCTTGATTTATACATATGAACAAATGCCTGTGAAGTCACTCAAGGACTTGGCAATTACGGGCAGAGATTTGCTAGTTGCAACAGGCAAGAAGCCAGGGCCATGGGTTGCTCACACCTTGACGTACCTGCTGGAGCAGACAGCCTTTCATAGTCTGCCCAATACGCTGGACGCGTTGCTTGCCGCCGCACGAAAAGAGGTAGAACGGTATGAACATCAAACAGGCGATACTGAAAGCTTTTCAGGAGAATCCTGACCAATTCATCTCGGGAGAAGAGCTGAGCCGTACGTGTCAATGCAGCCGGACAGCGGTTTGGAAGCATATAGAAGAACTGCGTGAGGAAGGCTATTGTTTCGAGGCGGTACGCAAGTCTGGTTATCGGTTGGTCAGCGCTCCTGACAGTATCTCGGCTGAGCAGATCATTGCTGGTCTGACTACCGCCAGCATCGGCAAACACATCGTTGCGTACGACACGGTTGAGACGACCCAGCGGCTGGCGCATGAAGAGGCTGCAAAGGGAGCCCCCGAAGGAACGATCGTCATTGCCGAGCAGCAGATGATTGGCAAGGGTCGGATGGGGCGTCCCTGGCATTCTCCGAAAGGTACGGGCATATGGATGAGCATGATCATCCGTCCGTCGATTCCCTTGGACAAGGCACCTCAAATGACGCTAGTTACAGCCGTGGCGATGGCGAAAGCGATTGAGTCAATTCTTCCCGATCTAAAGGTGCAGATCAAGTGGCCGAATGATCTTTTTATCAATGGGAAGAAATGCTGCGGAATACTAACAGAATTGAATGCGGAAGAAAATCGGGTCAAATATCTCGTGATCGGCATCGGACTGAATGTAAACAATGTGCTTGAAGACTATCCAGAGGAGCTGCACAGCGTTGCAACATCGGTGCGTATTGAAAGCGGGGTTGCAGTGAAGCGCGCGGAGTTGATCCAGGCCTTCTGCCGTTCGTTTGAGCGGGAATACCAGTTTTACCTTGAGAACGGCTTTGAACGCGTACGGGTGGAGTGGGAAGAGAGTTCTTACACATTGGGACGTCTCGTAACAGTTCACATCGGGCAAAACGTTGTGGAAGGCCGAGCTGTCGGGCTTCATACGGATGGAGCACTGCTTGTGGAAGATTCGTTCGGCGTTCGTCACAGAGTGTATTCCGCTGATCTCGATTATCGTGCATAACGCCAAAATCTTTGCTATACTCGTTCCATGCTGGGCTGTATCGTCATTGAACGGCACCGGCGGGAAAAGATACCATTTTTGCATCAACCAACATTCTGCTCAGAGCCTGTAAGGACCGAGACGGATCACGAGACTTAGGATAAGTCTGCCTTCTCATGCCTTTTTTAGGGTGTGGGAAGGCTTTTCTTATGGGTAAAGCATTCTAAGTTTCCTTGTCGTTTTTTATTGGTTTTGGGCACCATGAGAAAGAGGTGCTGATTCTTGAACACAGAACAACGACCAATGACTACAGCTGAATTGAAGAAGCGCAAAGCGCACAAGCAGGCCATTACGGTTTTGACCGCCTACGATTTTCCGACGGCCAAGCTGGTTGAAGAGGCGGGTGTGGATGTCATCCTTGTAGGCGATTCGCTCGGAATGGTCGTTCTCGGCTATGACTCGACGGTACCTGTGACGATGGCGGATATGCTTCACCATGCCAAGGCCGTCACGAGGGCTGCCAAGCGTGCGCTCGTGGTGGTGGACATGCCGTTTCTCAGCTATCACGGAAGCCTGGATGAGACGCTGAAAAATGCCGGGCGACTCATGCAGGAAGGAGCCGCGAAGGCAGTCAAGCTCGAGGGCGGCAGCGAGCTTGCCTCTGTCATCCGGACACTGACTCAGGCGGGCATTCCGGTAATGGGACATATTGGGTTGACTCCGCAATCGGTTCATCAGCTTGGCGGCTACAAGGTTCAGGGCAAGCAACTTGATGAGGCGAAGAAATTGCTGGAAGATGCAGAAGCTTTGGCAAAAGCAGGAGCATTTGCCATCGTTCTCGAGTGTGTACCAGAGGAAGTGGCACGACTTATTACAGAACGGATCGAGATCCCGACCATCGGCATCGGGGCAGGAGCTGCTTGTGATGGACAAGTGCTTGTGCTGCATGACATCGTACAGTTCGCGTCGACAATCCGGCCCAAGTTCGTTAAAAGCTATGCCAACATTGGATCGATGATTTCTGAAGCGGTGAAACAATACGTAGAAGATGTGAAAACCGGGCAATTTCCTGCCCGCGAGCATGTCTTTCATACCGATGAAGAAACCGTTGAGCGACTGTATGGAGAGGGGGTACAAGCATGAACAGCGTCCTGCTTCAATGCAATACGATTGATGAGCTTCGTGCGGCGATCAACCCGTTGCGGCGGGAAGGAAAACGAATTGGTTTCGTCCCGACGATGGGATACTTGCATGCCGGACACGCCAGCTTGGTAAGAAAAGCAGCGGAGGAATGCGATGTGGTGGTCATGAGCATTTTCGTCAATCCGCTGCAGTTCGGCCCAACGGAGGATTTCAGCCGTTACCCGCGGGACCTTGAACGTGACAGAAGCATCGCGGCAGAAGCAGGTGTGTCGATATTGTTTACCCCCTCTGTGGAAGAGATGTATCCCGGCACCATGCATACCACGGTATCCGTATCCGGGCTCACAGCGCCATTGTGCGGCAAATCTCGACCGGGTCATTTTGATGGTGTCGCAACTGTGGTCAGTAAGCTGTTCCATATCGTGAATCCGGATGCCGCCTATTTTGGCGAAAAGGATGCGCAGCAGCTTGCTGTCATTGAGCAGATGGTAAAAGATTTATCCTTCCCCGTGGATATTCGCCCTTGTCCGATCATGCGGGAAGCGGACGGCTTGGCCATGAGCTCCCGCAATGTGTATTTGAGCGAGGAGGAACGCAAGCAGGCGCTTGTCTTGTCCAGGAGCCTGAACTGGGCCAGGGAGCGCGTGCTGCAAGGCGAGAGCGACCCCTCTGTATTAGGGCAAGGGATCGTCGAACGAATCAGCGCCATGCCGCTTGCTGACATCGACTATGTTGAGATTTTGTCCTATCCGGCGTTGGAAGAGATAACCGAATTGACGAAGGGCGAACGATTTTGCATGGCGCTCGCCGTCAAGTTCGGCAAAACCCGCCTGCTGGACAACGTGATCATGACGACACCGTAATGGAATTGAATACAGCCACCCTGCTTGAGAGAGAATGATAGGTAATCGATCCTCTTGAGGGGGTGGTTTTTACATGTACATTGACGATTGGTTTCAATCGTTGACAAAACGGATCCGGGCAATTGAGCATGAGTGGCCACAAGCAACCGATTTTCGCAAGCAGGAGCTTTTGTCCAAGCTTTGGGAGTTACGGCAGGCAAGCGATCAGGTGGTTGATCTTTGGCTTCAGTATGAAGAAAAGTTGTCCAACGTTATGAAACAAATCGATCAGGAGCTTTCGTCCGAGTCGCTGATGTATTCGTCCATGGCAAGTCCCGAGAAGGAAGAGCCACATTAGGCAGGGAAAACGGAAATCGGCAGCACGTTGGTTGAGTTTTATCAAAAAGGGGAAGGATTTTACCATCTTCGACTGTATGAGCAAGCGCGCGGTTACTTTGAAAAGCTGGTAGAAGACGCTCCTGACTGGGAAACGGGGCGCCTGTATTATGCCTACAGCCTGCTCTTTTGTGAGGAAACGGAAGCCGCCTTCAGGGAATTCCGTCTGTTAAGCAAGTCTGCGGCATCGCCAAGCGTATCGGCAATCAGCTGTAATGCCATCGGTTGCATGCTGGCCAAGGAAGGAAAATGGCTGGAGGCGCGACAAGCGTATATGGAATCGCTCAGCCATCAGGAAAATCAACGGGAAGCGATGTACAACCTGGCTCTGACTCATCTGCATGATGGTGAAGCAGATGAAGCGCTGGAAATATTGGATGAGTATTTGACGATTGCCGTTGATGACTGGGAGGCGCATATCGCTTGGCTGCATGCAGCAAAAATGATTGCGTCGAAGGAAACGCATTGGATGAGGGAAACACCAACACGTTTGCAGTTGCCGATCCGTCAGCTTGATTGTGACACGATCCGCGAGATTGCCATCTATCTGGAAGCGAACGGGGAAACTTTCCGCGCGTACAATTGCTATCGTGAATTGATTTCGCAGAACCCCCGGAATGATTGGGCCTGGCATGGGCTTGCGTGGAATACATGGCTGATCCATGGGACACAACCCGCGCTGCCCATGCTGAAAAAAGCGGTCTCGCTTGCACCAGCAAACCTCGACTACTTGTTCAGCTATGGTTGGCTGCTGCTTTTTGATGGAGACGAAAGCTCGGCGGCTCGAGTGTTTCGGTTTATTTTGGCAAAAGATGAACAGCACTCTCTTGCACTTGCCGGATTGATCGTAGCAAGCGAACGACTTGGTGAATTTGCACAGGCACAGCGATTGGCTTCGTCGCTGACGCAGCACAAGCGATCATATTTGCGGGCGTTGGGCTACTACCAGCTCGGCAGGTTGGCGGCGATTTCCGAGCGCTGGCCGCTTGCAGCGCACTATTTTCATCAGTCCGTCGAGGAGGAGGAAGCGATCCCAGAAGCCAAGCTGTTTCTGGAATTGTGCTCAAAGCAAACTGAACCACATCGTGCCGAAAAGAGCAAGCAGGATTTTCAGTCATCCTTGACGAACATGACGATACACTGAAATGGAATTGGTTGTTAGAAGGTGAAATGTTTGAATCGGTTTTGCATCGTGGATTTTGAGACAACCGGAGGTCACCCGCGTCAGGGTGATTCTATTATTCAAATCGGCGCAGTAACGATTGACGACGGCGAGGTAACAAATCGGTATTCAACCTATGTGAAACCAGACCAACCCATCCCGCCGTTTATTACGACACTGACCGGTATAACCGACGAGATGGTTGCGGATGCGCCTACGATCGATGAGGCGTTGCCAGGCTTGCTCCGCTTGCTTGACGGACGTGTCTTTGTGGCACATAACGCTTCCTTTGACTTACAATTTCTTCAAGAAGCCCTGCAGAGTCAGGGCTATTATACGTTTGACGGGCCCGTGCTGGACACGGTTGAATTGGCCCGAATTTTGCTGCCGATTCAGGGAAGCTACCGTTTGATTGAGCTGGCCGATGACCTGGAGATCGAGCATGAGAATCCGCATCAGGCGGATAGCGATGCACTAGCCACCGCACAGCTGTTTTTGCATCTGCTCGATATATTGGAGGCACTTCCGCTTGTTGCGCTCTCCCGCCTCCAAATGGTGGTCAATACGTTCCGCAGTGATATTCCCGCCTTATTGAGGCATATTGAAATGGAAAAGATGAACGTGTGGTCAGAGGAGCAGGAACAAGACGATCGGTGGGACGTGTATCGCCAGTTCGCCCTGAAAAAACGGGTGGCAGTCGTCGACCGAATGGAAAGCTTACCGCTTCAGGATGACCTGGACGATCTGGATACGATTCTTGAGCAGTCGCTGGGCGACTACAAGCGGCGTGACGCACAGCAGGAGATGATTCGAGCAATCCAGTCTGCGATGGAGGACGGGGCACATCTGCTCGTCGAAGCAGGGACGGGGACAGGCAAATCGCTTGCCTATCTGCTTCCCGCAATTTTGTGGGCGAAGCGGAATCATGAAAAGGTGCTGATCAGCACCCATACCATTACACTCCAAGAACAGCTGTACCAGAAAGAGATCCCGGCGTTAACCAACGCGTTGCCATTCTCCTTTACGGCCGCACAGCTCAAAGGGAGGGGCAACTATCTGTGCCTGCGCAAATTCGAGCAGCATATGAACGACGGGGCCCAGGATTACTCTCATGAAATTCAACTAGCCAAAGCGCAGATGACCATCTGGTTGACCCAGACCGACTCAGGGGATGTAGAGGAACTGAATTTGCCGCCGGCCGGACAGCTGTTTTGGCAGCAGGTCAAAAGCGACACGAATTCCTGTCTGAACCGGAAATGCCCGTGGTTTTCCCGCTGCTTTTATTTTCAAGCGAAGGAGCGGGCACGTGAAGCTGACATCGTTATCGTTAACCATGCGCTGCTGGTCAATGATCTTGAAACCGAAAGCGGGATTTTGCCGTCTTATCAGGTGGGCATGATCGACGAGGCCCATCAGCTGGAGGAAGCTGCCACACAGCATCTAGGAAGATCCTTTTCCACGGTGCAGATGCAGTTTCTGATCGATCGGCTGGAAAGCGGCGAACCAGACCGGTTGATTCCCCAGCTTGTTACGGAGTTCACTGACTGGCAACCCGATGAGCGTACGAACATGGCTGAGCAGATGAAGCAATTTGGCAGGCTGCATGCAGAGTTGCGCGAGGCAGTGCTGAACTGGTCACAATACCTCTACGACTGGGCGGTAAAGCAAGCCAAGGAATCGAACGATATCGGCCGGGTCAGTATTCGTTACAAAAAAGGCAAGTTTCAGGGGAAACAGGCCAAGGTTTTACACGCAGTCGAGCGTGTTGTGGCACTCACGCTTGCGTTTGCCAAGCAATTGGATGATACCGCAAGCGAGATGACCAAGCGTGAAGAATCCGTTCCTTACACAGTAAAAAGCTTGCTCACAGATGCTCGGGGATTGATTGACGATTTGCGCCAGGCGGCGGAATCGTTGCATTCCTTGTTTCTTGCGGATCGGGATGATTATGTGCATTGGCTCGAGCTGGAAGCCCGAACCTCCCGCAAATACGTCTACATGTATGCGGCTCCGTTGGACGTTTCCGGTCCACTTGCCGAGCATTTGTTCCAGGACAAACGAAGCATGACCTTAACGTCTGCCACGCTTACGGTGAAAAACAGCTTTGACTACATGAAAGAGCGCTATGGTTTAGAAGCGTTGCCGCCGGAACGAGTCCGTACGCTTGCATTGGCATCGCCATTCGCCTACGAGAAGCAGGGGCTGGTGCTGATTCCGTCAGATTTCCCCGCATTAGGGAAAGAGACCGAGAGCGCCTATCTGGATGCCGTGATTCAAGGGAGCGTTGATGTCATTCGGGCATCGCAAGGACGGACGATGATTTTGTTCACCTCCTACCTTATGCTGCGACAAGTGTATGAGGGCATAAAGGAATTGCTTGAGGGCGAAGAGTATACGTTGCTCGGTCATGGCATCGACAGCTCCAATCGAAGCAAGCTGATTAAGAAATTTAAGCAGAGTGAAAAGGCAGTGCTGCTTGGCACGAACAGCTTCTGGGAAGGGGTAGACATCGCCGGCGACGCTTTAAGCAGTCTGATCATTGTTCGTCTGCCGTTCGTCCCGCCGAATCATCCGGTCCTTGAAGCACGTTCGGAGCGGATGAAGGATGCGGGGAAAAACGCGTTTATGTCGCTTCATTTACCCTATGCGGTCATACGCTTCAAGCAGGGAATTGGGCGGTTGATTCGTCACCATCTCGACAAAGGCGTCATCGTCTTGTTTGATAATCGGGTCATTGAAGCGCGGTATGGACGAGCGTTTCTGCAGTCACTGCCCCCGTTCCAAATGGAAACAGGCTCTTGGACCGCACTGCGCGAGCGTATTGCCCCCTTTTTAAACGAGCAATTGGAATAACGTTGCGAATCGCATGAAATTCCCTGATGGACACATAGAATGAACTAATAGTCTGTCAGGGAATTAGGTGATACAATATATGACGTGGTTTGCGAGACTGATGGTCATGATATTCCTTACAACCATGTTCGCACTGCTTGCAACTGGCTGTACCATCGACCAACACATCGAAAAAACGATCAAAATCGATGATCCGTTTGCCAGTGAAAGCGAGCAGCAATTTGTCGGGCTGATTCTGAATTATTGGAAGCTGCCGGACGGTGAAAGCACGCTCGTGACATTTCCGAATGGAAAGAGCATGCTGATTGATACCGGTTCGGAAACAGATGCGGAAACGTTGCTCAGCTATCTGTCCGAGCACAAGATAACCAAGCTTGATTACGTTGTGCTTACCAACGATTTGGACAATCATGTAGGCGGCTACAAGAACTTGGAAAAGAACGTGCAAATCCAGACGATTCTCATGCCAAAGCCGATCGCCGACTCGATTCGACAAGCTGTACCGATTGCAACAGATAAAAATATTCTTATGCTTACGGATGGTCAGAGACTCCCGATCGATCAAAACGTCTCCTTGCTTGTTCTGCACCCCAGCGAACATACGCTGCTTTCCCCGCAAGACAACTCATTGGTTTTTCAATTGAAGCACGACCAGCTCCGTTTTTTGTTCACTGGAGGGGTTGGTGAAGCAGCGGAGGCACAGTTGCTTAGACGGCATAAACCGGAGTTGCCCGCTG
>JBLNEJ010000427.1:0-3546 GCA_050262535.1 Clostridia bacterium | reverse complement strand
TCCCTTGGCATAGCAGGCGAGTGCAATCGCGGTCGGCACCGCCTCGGTCGTGGCGACTCCCGCACCGATCAGGTTGTACAGCTTGTCCATCAGTACCTCTTCATCCGTCTCTGTGCGGATCAACTCAAGTGCCCACTTCAACCTCTCTTTGGAAGAAGCACCGAATGTGTCATTTCCCCGCATGATCCCTTCATCGAAAGCGGCATAGGCTGTTTCGAGAATGGCGTTCCAATCCCGCGTTTCCACTGCAGCGGAGATTGCCCCTGCCAGCATCGCGGCACCTGCGATGGCAACATTGGTGTTATGCGTGCCAAGACACACCTTTTCCACCTGGTCGACAAGCCGGACGATGTTATCCGGCTTGCAGATCATGCCAATCGGTGCGATCCGCATTGCAGCACCATTGGTATCACCGGAACCGCCTGCCATCTCCACTGGCGTGCCAGCCTTGATCGCCAGCAACGCTTTTTGCGAGCTTGGTCCAAGCGCATTGGTCGTAAACGCTTCGGTTTCCTCAGCCCATTCCAAGATGGCATAAGCCACCGAAGTTGGATCGACCGCTCCCTCGTGCTTGATGATCGATTGGCAGATTTTCAAGGTTTGCGCCGTATCGTCCGTGAATTGACCGGCTCGAAAGCCTTTGACCACGAAATGGTCATCCGGCCCCGGCAAAAAAGTGGTGATGCGGCCAAACCGGGCTTTCACCTTATGACGCGACCATAATTCGGATGGCATTCCCATCGCGTCCCCGATTGCTACTCCCAGCAAAGAGCCTTTTACGCGGTCTTCCGTCATTGCGGATCATCCTTTCTCTTGTTGTGCTCTATCTTACAAACTGCCAAACCCTTTCCACCGCAAGTAGATGACACCCGCCAGACACGCTGCACAGCCAAGCAGCATCACGTAATCGAGCGGCTTCATGCGCATTTCTCTCAACGCGGTCCAGCGTGCGCTGGCACCGTACCCCCGGTTCAGCATGGAGATGGCCAGCTGCTCAGACATGCGCAGCGAATCGACGATCAATGGCACCATGACCGGTAAATAGTTGACGATTTGTGAAAACACGCCGTTCTGTGAAAATTTCGCCCCTCTCGCACGTTGGGCGGCAAACACCTGATCCACTTTTTTCTGCATCGTAGGGACAAACCGGATACCCGTCACGATCACGAAGGTCAGCGACTGGGGAAACCGCAGCTTGCGCATCAGCGAAATGAAGTCGTCCAACGGGGTCGTAAAGGTGAGCACCGAGGTAATCAGCACCATCGAATAGATGCGGAACATCAGTGTCAGTCCAAAAAACATCCCGCCGCTCAAAAAGGGCAGCCGCTCCCCGAACCAGCCATAAAACAGGACACGATTCGCCAACTCCCCCTGAAAGCTGCCAGCGGGATACGTAAACCCGGACATCACCACGATGATGACCATGATCGGCCAAAGCGGCTTCAGCAGCTTGCCGATCCGCTCCACCGGAATGCGAATATACAGCATCAACAGGGTGGAAAAGGCGGCAAAGCTGAGGTTGTACCACGGGTCTTTGAACAGGAACAGAAACATTGTCAGGATGCAAAACGCGCATACCTTGACCCGGACATCAAGCCGATGAATGAGCGTGTTTCCGGGATAGTATTCAAGCATGCGTTCCCACCACCTCCGCAATCGCATTCACCAGTGCACCCCGCGTCCTCAACCGATGCGGTATGCCCCAAGCATGCTCCAGCTTGCGGGCAATCTCCACAAGCTGCGTCGGCTTGATCTTGGCCGCCTGCAGCACATCCCTGTCGTCAAATGCCTGCTCTGGCGTACAGTCCTTGAGAATGCTCCCTTGCCCCATAATGATCACGCGCTTGGCATGCTCGGTGACAATCTGCATATTGTGGGTAATCAACAGAATCGTATGCCCGCGCTCATGCAGCTTGCCAATCAGCTCGAGCATGCTCTGCGTGCCACGCCAGTCCTGTCCGGTCGTCGGCTCGTCAATGATGAGGATGTGCGGTTCCAGCGCCAGAATGGAAGCAACAGCCAGACGCTGCCGCAAGCCTTTTCCCAGCGAGAATGGATGCCGCTCCACGTAGTTTTCCAAACCGACGAACGAAAGCACTTCCATGGCCTTGCGTTGCTGTTCCGCTTCCGGCACTCCTTGGATTTTTAACCCGTACATCACTTCTTCCAAGACAGATGCACAAAAAATCTGGTGATCCGGGTTCTGGAACACGTAGCCGATGTGGCGTGCCAGCTCGGAGGTATCCTTCCCTTCGATACTCTCCCCACGGAAGCGGACGCTGCCTCCGGTTG
Source organism: Clostridia bacterium (assembly GCA_050262535.1). Taxonomy (GTDB): domain Bacteria; phylum Bacillota; class Bacilli; order Brevibacillales; family Brevibacillaceae; genus Brevibacillus_D. Next base: position 1,254 of record JBLNEJ010000427.1, on the reverse strand, counting down.
GCAGCAGCAAACGGTTCAAATGCTTGCAAAACGTCGATTTACCCGCTCCGTTCTGGCCGATGATGGCGATATAATCCCCTTCATACACCTCAAGGTCAATTCCTTTTAGCGCTTGATGGCCGTTCGGATATGTATGCTGTAGCGCTTGGACAGACAGGATGGGTACGGGAGAGGCCGCTTGTTTCATAACGGCAGTTTCGTCGGTTGGCATTTCGCCTGCAGATGCCGCCCTCCCACCTTCCTGATGCAACCGCTCCAAAATGGCGAGCATGTCCTCCACCGTCCGTGGACAAGCATCGCCAAGGTTGATTCCTTTTCTGCGCAGCTCCCAATACAGCGTAGCGACTCCCGGCGGGCGCAGCTGAAAGCGGCGTACACTCGCCTCATCGGCAAACAGCCGCTGCGGCTCTCCACGCCAGGCAATCCGCCCCCCCTGCAGCACAATCACCTCATCGGCATGTGCAAGGACGCGTTCCGATTCGTGCTCGGCCAAAATGATTGTCATCCCATGTTCGTTTTTCAAGCTGTGGACAATTTCAAATATCGCGTCTTTCCCTTCCGGATCAAGCTCGGAGGTCGGCTCATCGAGCGCCAGTATCGTCGGCCCGATCGCAAGCACGCCTGCCACAGCAAGCCGCTGCTTTTCCCCACCGGACAAAAACTCCGTAGACCGATGGTGGAAGTCAGCCAGGCCGACACGCGCAAGCGCTTCATCCACTCGCCGACGAATGTCTTCAAGCGGCACGCCGAGATTGCTCGGTCCAAAGGCCGCATCCTCCCAAACGTGCAGGCCGAAGATTTGTGTATCCGGGTCCTGCAGCACGAGGCCGATGCGTTGGATCAAGTTTTGTACCGGCACCTGCCGTGTCGACCAGCCACCCACGCTCACATCGCCCTGAAACGTTCCCTCCAAAAATTGCGGAATGAGCCCGTTTAAAGTCATTAAAAAAGAGGTCTTGCCAGCCCCCGTCTCCCCCATAACCGCAAGAAACTTGCCTGCCGGTATCTCCAGCTGAATGTTCGCAAGGCTTGGCTCATTTCCTTTGTCATACGTGTAGGTAAGCTGTTCCACCTTGACTGCTGCTTCCGACATTCGCCAGCCTCTCCTTCTTGTTGTTCTCGACGTGTTCCTCTCTTCTTATCCGAGCGCTCGTTACCCGGTGCTGCTGTGATGCAAATAGCCGATAACGGTTAATGGCGCTTGCAGCTCTTGCTTCAAGTTTTCAATCGCTGCCGGCGGTGCGGCAAACAGCA
>JBLNEJ010000426.1:0-4279 GCA_050262535.1 Clostridia bacterium | reverse complement strand
CCGCTTTGCTTGTCCCACAGCTTTTTGTAAAAACCGCCTTTTTCAAGCAATTGCCGATGACTGCCGCTGTCTACCAGCCTGCCCTGGTCAAATACGTAAATATGATCAACCCCAACAATGGATGCCAAGCGGTGCGTTACAGTAACGACTGTTCGGCCATGCGACAGCTTTTCAAAGGTTTGATTGATCGATGCTTCCGAGATCGGATCAAGTGCGGAAGTGGCTTCATCCAGAAGCAGAATCGGCGGATTTCGCAAAATCGCTCTGGCAATGGCAATCCGTTGCCGCTGACCTCCCGAGAAATTGCCCCCTTCATCTTGCACCTGTGTCTCGTAGCCATCCGGGAGGGTGCAGATCGTATCGTGGATTTCCGCCCTTTTCGCCGCTTCAATCACTTCATCCAAAGAAGCTTCCGGCTTGCTGATGCGAATATTCTCCAGAAGCGTCCCGCGAAACAGAACATTCTCCTGAAAAACAACGCCGATTTGTTCGCGATAGGAGCCTCTGTCCAAGGTTTGCAGATTGGAGCCGTTAATCTGAATCTGCCCCTCATCCGGCTCGTAGAAACCGAGCAATAGCTGTACCAACGTACTTTTTCCCGAGCCGCTGGTACCGACAAATGCAACGCTTTTGCCAGCCGGAATGCTAAGGCTGATCTGCTTGAGAGCAGACTGCTTCTCATCATAGCCAAAAGTGATCTGATTGACTTGAATATCCACGGTTCCCTGTTCTGATTGGGATAATTGCGTGGTCCCCGTTTTTTCACGGGGCTGATCCAGAAGCTGCCCGATCCGTTCCATGCTGACTTGTGCTTCCGTTACGACCGGAATGGTAAAGGTAAGATTAAACACAGAATTCCCCATTGACGTATACATCGTAAAGAATGCAACAAGCGAGCCTACGGTTATGTACCCTTTCAAAGCCAGATAGGAGCCAAACCCGATAATCGTGAAATTGATGATGATCAAGCTTACCATCGGGATTCGTTCCAGCTGCGCATTCATGATGTTTTTTCGGTAGCTGCTGATAAAAAGTGATTTCAACCTTGTATTGAACTTGTCAATCATGGCTTCCTGCAGGTTGAAGCCCTTGATCACCTTCTGGGCTTTCAGGTTTTCCTGTACATCGCTGGTCATCGCGGCAACCTGATCCCTGTATTCCATGGTGATTCGTTTGGCGCGATTGCCAAGTACATAAGGGCCGATAAAAACCGCGGCCGCGCCTGCAAAAATCAGGGCAGCCATGCTCCACTGCAAATAGAACAGGACAGCTGTGCTGAAGATGACCACGGTTAAGGACTGGATGCCCGTTGTCAGAATCAGCGTCATCGCACTCTCGATCTTGGGCAGATCAACGGAAAAGTGAGAGAGCAGATCGCCTGAGCGAGATTTTTGGAAATAGCCGATATTTACATGCTGCAGATGTTCAAACAGTTTTCTGCGCAAATCGGTTTGCACGCGAGCATTTATTTTAGCCAGAATGAAATCACTGACGATACCGGAGCTTACGCAAATCAGTCCGCTGATCAAAAGCACCTGGAGAATTAAAAAGAAGCTGTCCATATCATGTGGCTCAATCGCTTTATCAATGATGTATTTGAAGCTGAGCGGGGCTAGCGTGGTTACCGTCTGATCAAGAAACAGAGTAAAGAAAAACAAAGCGGCAAGCGACTTATAGGGACGCATGTAGCCGAGCAATTTTTTGATCACAATTAGCATGGAAACGTCTCCGTTGGCATTTAAAAATATGTTTCCTGGTGAAACCTTGCTGCGTATGCCTTCCAGGCCGCAAAGGAGGCGCGATATTCATCAATCGTGCCGAATGCGGTTTCATGTGAGGCGGTTTTGGTGGCAATCTTTGCGAAAAGTCTGTTCAAGTAATCGTCAGGTGCAGTCAAGAAGCGAAATTCCGTTACCTCTGTCTCAAGCTGGTCGAGGTACTGCACCATGTACTGAAGTCCTCTGAGAAATACCCCCGGTTTGCGATGTTCCTCCTGCAAGTAAGCGATTTGGATTTGGACGATCTGCTTATCCTCATATGCATTTTCACCTGTACCAAAAATGATGCCAAAGGCGCCAACCAGCTCATATTCGTCCGTAAAGCAAAGGAAGGGTGTTCTTTCCAAAATCATAGGGCTGGCAAGTAGGCCGAGTGAGACGGGAAAGGAATAGGGCAGATTCAAATCCTTGTAATGTTAAGCAAAAATTCAATGTACTTCTGATGGTACAATTCGGATATACATACGGAATAATAGTAGCTCATTGCGATTTCTGCCCCCGTTATTGGTAAATGGCATGATTCGAACAAATTCTGTGTACATTTTGATTATACACAAGGAAAGGCGGACAAGTCTGTATGAATGGTTACAAACATTTCGGCTTCCAACATAAAAACCCCCCCACAAAAAAGGAAGGAACGGGAGGGACAGACTGATTCCCTCACTTCTGCGCAGTCAACACAAGCGGCCCATCCGCCGTAATGGCAATCGTGTGCTCGTATTGCGCCGACAGCTTTCCGTCTGCTGTTCGGGCCGTCCAGCCATCGGGATCAACGGTCATGCGATACGTCCCGATATTGATCATCGGTTCGATCGTAAAAACCATTCCTTCCTTGAGGCGAAAGCCTTTGCCCGGGATTCCGACATGAGGATAGTTTGGCGGCTCGTGAACTTCCTTTCCGATGCCGTGGGCTAGCAGATCGCGAACAACGGAATAGCCGTTTCTTTCCGCATGGCTTTGGATTGCATGAGTTACATCGCCGATCCGGTTGCCGACTACCGCCTTTTCAATCGCAAGCTGCAGGCATTCCAACGTTACCTTCATCAGCCGTTTTGCTTCGGGAGAGATCGTTCCGACAGCATAGCACCAGCAGGAGTCACCAACCCAGCCGTCGGCCTTGGCGACGATGTCAATTTTGACGATATCCCCGTCTTTCAGCGGCGTCTTGCTCGGAAAGCCGTGGGCAATAACATCGTTTACGGAGGCGCAGGTGGCGAATTGATAGCCGTTGTAGCCTTTCGTATATTGAGAGCCGCCCAGCTCGGTAATCCGCTTTTCCACATAATCGTTGATTTCAAGCGTGGTGACGCCGGGCTTGATCATGCGGGCGATTTCTTTGTGACAGGCGGCGACAATCTGGCTTGCTTTCTTCATTTGATTGATTTGGGTCATTGATTTCAGCGTAATCATGCTCGTTCCTCCCGAATGCCCAGCAAGAGGGCGTTGGTTATGAAGCTTGGGTCAACCGTGAAGGTGCCATGATAAAAATAAATGCCATAGCAGCCGATCATCGCCCCAATGATGGCGTTGGCAGTTTGTTCGGCATCGTGTCGGGGAGAAACCTGTTTAGCCGTAATGGCCCGCTGCAGGCAATCCGCTACAGGATTGTACAGGTTTTGCTGAAACCGGAAGCGAACTTCTTCCGTCCAGTCCTCATCCACTCCAACGAAATTCTCGGAGGCGACCTTGAACACGGCAAACGAAGCAGGATGCTTTGCCCAATGAAGCGGCATGTCATGGCAGTAGCGCTCCACTTGCACAAGCGGATGGTCGGGCGTGGAAAAAATGTGCCGGGTAGCCTCTTCAGCAAGCTGAAGCCCTTTTATCATGACATCGTGAAGCAAGGCGTGTTTGTTGTTGTAATAGTGGTAAACCGTGCCATAGCCTAAATCTGCTTTTTTGGCAACGTCCCGAATATCCAGATTGGTTCCCTGCTCGAGAAAAGCCTGTTCGGCCGCAGCAATAATCTGCTGGGTCCGCATGATGCGAAGCTGTTCGGATTGCTCCTTGGTACGGGGTGACATGGTCTCCTCCTGCATCGTTTATTTTTTGACATGCATTTTTGTCGAAAATAAAAATAGCATAAATTGGGTAAAAAAACAAGAGAGGCATGAGCCCCTCTTGCAATTGCTATGAAAGCTGACTCCACTTGTTTCCGAATACAGGAGTCTTGAAGTCCTTCAGTTTTTGGATCAGTGTGGCACTGTCGGAGGCAGAAAGCAGCAGCTGCTTGTGGGCTTCCAGGACAAAGCCTGCCCGCACGGAATGGTCCACCATCTCGATCAGGGGTGTGTAGTAACCAGCGATGTTGAAGACGCCGATCGGCTTTTGATGGATGCCCAGCTGAGCCCAACTGATGACTTCAAACAGCTCTTCATAGGTGCCGAAGCCGCCTGGAAGGGCGATATAAGCATCTGCGAGCTTGCTCATGGTCGCTTTGCGGTCATTGATTTACATCAATTAGGTGAATTAAGTGAGTCCGGTATTGGCCATTTCACCGC
>JBLNEJ010000425.1:0-4022 GCA_050262535.1 Clostridia bacterium | reverse complement strand
AAACAAGTAACTCTGGCCGATTGTCACTCATGATTTTCCTCCAAGTAATAAAAATTAGACTTGCGGATTAGGATCAGAGTTTTAGTCATTGTCCGGGATGTATTCTATCAGATCCGCAGGTGTTACGGATAGTATTGAGCACAGCTTTTCCAACGTTTCGAAGTCAATCCTGGTGATAAGCCCCCAAAGGTTCCGGAGAAAACGCACTACCGACACCGTTACGTTGAATTGACGTTTGAGGACGTATTAAAGGCCGATGATCGTGTAATAGTCGCGAGTATGAACGGTGGACAGACGTACGTGATTTTGGATTGCGTAGGGTAAACGAGTATGGCGCTCTCTTGGCAGGTAATTCCGTTGGGGAGCGCCTTTTTTTATGAACGGGAGCACTTACGTCCTCTTATCTCGGTGAATCTATCGTGAGCGTCGCTCAGGTCGTCCGGCGTATGTTGCACGTATTTACGAACCATCTCCATAGTAGAGAGTGTCCGAGGATACGTTGGGGAGCTATGATGTCTCCGCCAGAGGTAAGAAACATTTTCGCGAATATGTGCCGGAAGATATGTGGCGAGCAGCGAACCTGATCGGCTATTCCGACCTTTTCGCCGTAGCGTTTTATCCGATCCGCAACGTTTGACACCGTAATCACGTCGCCATAGTTGGTCAAGAATACATGTTTAACCTCGGGGAAGTAGGTTTTGTTTTCATTAATAAGCTCAATTAGTAGGCGGATCAGTTTCGAACTGATCGGGATAATTCGCGCTTTCTTATTCTTGTTTTGTGACGCGGTTAACGTGATGAGCCTTGTCTTGAGGTCGATGTTTTGTTCAGTCAATGAAAGCAGCTCGTTAATTCTCATGCCAGTCTCAACTAATAGGCGCATCAGCACGTAGTCGCGAAATCCTACACAAACGTTTTTTGATCCGCTGCACCGAGTAATAAATCAACCTGCTCGTCAGTAAATGCGCCTATTGTGTCCTCTTCCACCGGTTGTTGATGGATATTAGCGGATGGATTCGTCGGAAGTATTTCCCTCACCATTTAACCACCGACAGAAAGCCTTCATCGTACTGATTCGTAAATTAACGGAGGCTGGCTTCAGCCCACGCTTAGCTTTTTCCACGTCCGATTTCAATGGATGACCTTCGAAATGAGGCATTTCATACGTCAGGTGGTAAATGTACTCGCGAAGTATTTGCGGGGTCACATCGACTACCACTTTGACGTCCGGTTGGAACCGCTCGATCCATTCGCAAAACCATTTATGGTGAGCGCGGTAGTCGGCGACGGTCCGTTGACGGACGCCCTCCGCCATAACAATGACGAACAGCGTCACATGTGCGTTTTTTGGCTTGATAGCCAGCGCAATGTGGCGTTTTTTGCGTTTTCTATCGTGTTTCAAGTTTACCAGATTTATCGAGGAGTTGCCCACAATAAACCAGCGAGTTCGTACATTGGTTTGGGGCGTCATGGAATTTCAGAAAATGTATAGGTACATATGAAAAAATTGGTGGTAGTGACGGTTTATACAACGTGAGGTGGGTATATGTCTTTAACAGTCAAAATCAACATCAAGGACGACGAGGGGAAAGAAGCGGAGCTGGAAATCAAAGAGACCGATCATTTGGCGAAACTTGTCATCATCCAAAACGTGTTTCAATTGTTTGGAATCGACAATGATATTTTTGAAACCGTAAAAATGATGGAGCAAATCGGGAAAAAATATACTACCTTCTTTGAAAATATAAATCCGATTGAAAATGTAAAAAAAGAAACCATCCTGAAAAATCGAGAAGCAATCAAACGATGTCTGATAGACGGGCTGCAACAAACAAAAGAGCTGGAAGAAGTATATCAAACCACAACAGACCAACCAGAATGGGTGGCGACAGGGATCAAGACTACAGATGACGGGAAAAAACGCTATCGATGCAGATATGAATGCCCAGATTGTCACTATAAGGGAACCAATTATATCTATAAAAAAACCAAAGAAATCAAGTGCTATTCATGCAGGGGAAAAATGAAAGTGCTTCCGGCACATCCAGATGGCCTTTCGCCACAAGATACATACGGCAACTTCTTTCGAGCCGGCGTATATTTTGATTATCGGTTGACTTGACCTGGACGGTGACGCTCCGCGTGCCGTACAGGTCAGGAATGGATAACGAGGAAACAGACAGATCAACGGGTTTGAAATGGAAAAAAATGTTTGATCTTCCGTCTCGTTCATGTACAATCAAAGCGAAAGGGCGGTGACAGCCGTTTTCTATTCCCATTCGATTGGAGGTTGGCTGTATGCCCCAACGCTTCTTAGCAGGCATACTCTCCAGCTTCGTATTTATCTTTGGAGCTGCATTATTCTTTTTTCAAGATCTCGATATGGTATTGCCGCTTGCAATGTTTACATTCCCCGCTGTTTTTTGTATCGGATTACCGATGTCTTGGGGAATCGATATCCTGATGAGACCATGTAAGAAATTCAGCATGTACATCGTCTTTATCATCGAAGCCGCACTTTATGGGATTGCTGGGATTTCGGCTACCTTTTTGCTGTTTTGGAGTGTTTTCGGAAAAATCTTGCTTGTAATGCCTACCTTTTTGTTTTTGGGTGCGATGGCATCTTGTATTTACTTTTTGTTCTTATATTGGCTAAGGGCAAAGGAGAGAGCAGGCAAATAAAAGCATCATTCCGCTTGTAGAAGCACAAGTTTTAACCAAGTTGAAGGAAGTCTGCTTGAAGCTGGGAGAATGATTCGTGATTACACTGTTACTAACCGTTTTTCTACTTTTCCTGACGGCGATTTGGATCTACAACACACATACAATCAGGATGGAACGAATCCGCATCAAGGCGGATGGGAAAGCACCCGTCATTATGGTGCACATTTCCGATTTGCATGGAAAATCGACCTTTCTGAACGGAAGGCTGAGCAAACTGATCAACAGGGTGAACCCTGACGTTGTATGTGTGACGGGGGATTTGGCCAACAGACGCTCACAACTGACAAAAGTACTTGCCGAACTGCGCAACATTAGATGTAGTCACCAGCTGTTTGTGCCGGGCAATTATGAACGGGAAGAATGGCTGGGTTGGAAAAAGAACCGACTGACGGAACAGGAGTACAGGCATACGATCAACAGGCTGAAAGAGCATATCACCGTATTGGAAAATGATTGCTGCATGATGGAGATCAACGGACGGCGAATTCGTGTGCACGGCCTTGACAATTCCATTTACGGCAATGAACGGCTAAACCCGGCATGCATGGAAACACATGGCGATTTTACTCTGGTGATGGCGCATTCACCGGCCATCGTGCACGTGTTGCAGGAGCACAAATTGGACTATCAGCTGCTTTTGGCAGGGCATACGCACGGGGGGCAAATTCGTTTGGGGAATGCAACGTTTGGTGCATACAAGCATTACCATACGGGGATGAAGCTGCTGAACGGCAAACCGGTTTATATCAACAGAGGGATCGGTACGGCAAAAATTCCGGTCCGATTCAATTGCTTTCCTGAAATCACGATCATTACGCTGGAGCGAGCAGGAGATTCCAAGGGATTCAGTGCTAGAGACAAGATGCTGAACAAATCAAAGGCGTGAATCGTGATTCTCCCAATGATTGGAAACAAAAGCCCTGGAATAACCGTCTATTCTACTAGATGGCTGTTCTTGTGCTTTTTGTGTTGCGTTCATAACCGCTTTAGACCATCCTAAACATTCATTCGTACATGGTTTCTTTTGACCCTGGAGGTGAGCTTCGTAATGTTTATTCCCCAACCGATCAAGCGCAGTCGTATCCGCTTGCTGCTCGGTGTTCAGTATTATCGCGTTCGACGATATCTTCAATGGAAAAAGCAGGAGAAGAGAATGGCGATGAAACGGCAGGAGGAGAGCTTGCCATTCGTCGTGTACCGCCATGAGACACCGTTGCTCCGTCAGCTCTCCCAAGTGGACATGTGGATGCAGCGTAACAAAATCATCAACCTGCGACTTGCCAGCAGATGCTTGGACG
>JBLNEJ010000424.1:0-3155 GCA_050262535.1 Clostridia bacterium | reverse complement strand
CCGAACCCATTGACAAGAAGGAGGATGTGCACTACTATGTTATTAACAGATTGTTATTAACAAGAAAGAACAATAAATCGCCCTCAGTTGAACCGGTTGAGTCCAAAGCGGGTAAAGATAGGAAGGCTCCTGGGACCTATCGCGGTTTAAACAGAGCGGTTGTGACAGAGTATGAGGAATCAACATGGAAACAGTTTTAGGAATGTTTCGGGAATGGACGCGATTTGAAAAAGGCTGGCTATTGCTGTTCGCACTGATCAATGTTTATCTGTTCTTTGCCATGGAAGACTCCCTGCTTGGACTGATCTCGTCTCTCACCGGGATGATGTGCGTGGTACTAGTCGCAAAGGGCAAGATTGCCAATTACTATTTCGGAATCGTACAGACCGCCACCTATGCTTACATCTCGTACACGTATTCGCTGTATGGCGAAGCCATGCTCAACGCCTTGTTTTACTTGCCTGTTCAATTTGTCGGCATCTACATGTGGTCCAAAAACCGCACGCCGCAGAGCATAAAAGGAGAAGACGTCAAGATCAAGCGATTGACGGTTCTTGGCTGGGTGTATGTGATTGGCATCGCGGTCATCGGCAGTCTTTTGTATGCACAGCTGCTGCACGCGATTGGCGGTCAGGCAGTTCGGCTGGATTCCGCTGCTGTCGTCCTTTCGATTCTCGCCCAAATTTTGATGCTGAAGCGGTTCGCTGAGCAGTGGGCACTCTGGATTGCCGTCAATGTACTTTCGATCTCCCTGTGGGTCGTCACGCTTATTACCCAGGGAGGGAATGACATCAACATGGTGGTCATGTGGTCGGCATTCCTGCTCAATTCGATCTACGGCTATTACAACTGGACCAAGCTTAGCAACGTACAAAGAGGTGTGTAGCATGACAGTAGGAAAAGTAGGCATGTTTGGCGGAAAATTTCTTCCTTGTCCCCATATGGGGCATGTGTACGCGATGATCCGCGCTTCGACGATGGTCGATGAGCTGCACGTGATCCTGTCGTACGATGAGGAGCATGAACAGAAGCTGTACGCAGGAAGCAAAATCCCACACATTCCCTACCGCGTGCGCCTGCGCTGGTGGTCCCAGCTGACAAAAGATATGCCGCATGTCCATGTCCACGCGATTTATGAGCAGCAAACGGGCGACATCTCGGATTGGGCCCGTGGAGCGGAAGCGATCAAGGCGGCGATCCGCAAACCAATTGATACAGTGTTCAGCTCGGAGCATGCGTATACCGACATATTTGCCCATCTGTATCCAGATGCCCAACACGTTCTCATCGACGCCAAACGAACCACATATCCCATCTCGGGAACCAAGCTGCGAACAGACGGGGTATTGAAGCACTGGCACATGCTGCCAGAGATCGTGAAGCCGTTTTTTGCCAAAAAAGTCGTGATCGTCGGCACGGAAAGCTGCGGAAAATCGACGCTCGTTCGCAACCTTGCCAATCTATACAACACGACATTTGTAGAAGAGTGGGGTCGCACGTATTACGAACGTTTGGGGGATTGCGAGAACATCACACTGCGGGAGGACTATCCGGAGATCGCTTTTGAACATAAATATCATGAGAAAACGCAGCTAGCCAAGGCAAACAGGGTGCTGTTCATCGATACAGAAGCGATCGTGACCCAATATTATTCCATGCTTTATATTGGCCAGCGCCAGGCTATTTTGGACGAGATTGCCCGCATGCAGAATTATGACCTGTGGCTGTTCCTTGAACCAGATGTAAAATGGGTTGATGACGGCACGCGTTCGTTCGGTGAGCCCATGTTGCGTCAAAAGAACAACGAGCTGCTCAAGAAGCTTTTGGCGGAATTCGGCGTTTCCTATCAAACCATTTCGGGAAATTATCAGGAGCGAATGGATCAGGCAGTCAGGCTCGTAAATGAGTTGATCGGAATGGAAGGTTGACTATAACAGACAGGCGAAAAGACGTTGCAACGGTGCAGCGTCTTTTTTTTTGGAGCAAAGACCACGGCCGGACCAAAACAGATGCTTTCGTACCTCATAATTTACACTTTCGGATAATATACGGCCATGCGTCGGCACGGTAAAGTGTATGAGGTGGTTTTATGCCAACTGGAACGAATGTACTGGAGGAATGGAAAGTGGTAAGACGTAGCCACAGTGAAATCGCCGTCGTCGGGTTGGGTTGCATTCTCCCTGATGCGTTTTCACCGCAGCAATTTTGGGAGAACAACATCAATGGGCATACGGCTTTACGTCCACTTGACGTTCATCACCGCTGGGACTGGAACGTTTTTTACAGTGATGATCGAAAACAATCGGACAAAACATACACGATTACGGCGGGAGCCATCCAAGGCTATGAATTCGACTGGAGAAAATTTCGGATCCCGCCTTCTGAAGCCCAATAAAGAAATCAAATGAAATTCATTATTCTCGTTGCAGGAACACAGGAATTGTATAACGTCAAGATCATTCCGAAGCAAACGACAGGCATCTATATCGGATCGATCGGATCAGGCTGGCAAAAAGACACCTGCTTGCAGATTCACAAGGATGCCATGCTGCACTCGTTGCGCACCAGTTCGCACTTTCAGGCATTGCCGTCCGAGAGTCAGGAGCTGTTGCTGCAATCGGTTGTCGGGCGCATTGACCAGCATTTGAAATCTGCAGCAGAGGAAAATATGATCGTTCACTCGCTGGCAAGTGTGGCATGTGGCCGGATTGCCCAGCACTTTGACCTAAAAGGGCCGCACGTTTCCATCGATGCGGGCTATTCGTCTTCGCTTGCTGCCTTGGAGGTAGGCATCCGCTCCCTGCAGGAGGGCAGCGTTGACCTTTCGCTCGTTGGTGGAGCAAGCGAAATCTTGACGCCACTTAATATGATTGCCTTTGCCAAATTGGGTGGACTGTCCCGTTCTCTTGTTCGCCCGTTTGACGCACAGGCCGATGGGACGCTGCTCGGAGAAGGAACGGCGATGTTTGCACTCAAGCGTCTGGAGGATGCGATTCGCGATAAGGAACATATTTATGCGGTCATCAAAGGGGTCGGTAGTTCTTCAGATGGACAGGGCAAGTCCTTGTTGGCTCCTGACACCCGCGGCCAAATCATCGCGATGAAACGTGCGTACGAGGATGCGGGGATCGAACCGCAGTCGATTCGCTATGTGG
>JBLNEJ010000423.1:0-6279 GCA_050262535.1 Clostridia bacterium | reverse complement strand
GCGGTTTTCGCGATAAGATCAGGTGATTTTATGCGTATTGTCTTGACCGGCGGTGGAACCGGAGGACATATTTATCCAGCGCTTGCGGTGGCAAAAGAAATTTTGCGCAAGGAGCCGCAAGCGGCCTTTTTATATATTGGTACGGAAAAAGGGCTGGAGGCGGATATCGTCAGACGTGCGGGCATTCCGTTTCAGTCCATTGAAATCGCGGGCTTCAAACGCAAGCTTTCCTTTGACAATGTACGTACCGTGTGGAAATTTATCCGTGCGGTGGGTCGTTCCAAGGAGCTGATCCGCGCGTTTCAACCCGATGTCGTAATTGGTACAGGCGGCTATGTCTGTGGCCCTGTGGTCTATGCGGCAGCGAAACTGGGTGTGAAAACGGTCATTCATGAACAAAATGTGGTTCCGGGTCTCGCTAACCATTTTTTGTCCCGCTATGTCAACCATGTGGCGGTTTCGTTTCAAGAATCGTTCGCCCATTTTCCCAAGGCCAAAACCGTTTTGACCGGTAATCCTTGCGCTACGCAGGTACTGCATGGCAACGCCAGGGCCGGACAGGAATCGCTCGGCCTCACAGCGGACAAGCGGCTTGTGCTTATTACGAGCGGCAGCAGGGGCGCTCGCGCGATCAACGAAGCGACGATTTCGCTGTTGCCCACGATCGATCACTATAACCAGCATCATTTCGTGTTTGTGACAGGTGATGTTCATTATGAGACGATTTCCAATCAATTGAAAAACAAGGCGTTGCCAGCGAATCTCACCGTGCTTCCCTATGCACACAACATGGCCGATCTGCTCGCCGCGTCCGATCTGGTAATTTCGCGCGCGGGCGCTTCGATTTTGGCTGAACTGACGGCGCTTGGCGTACCGTCGATCCTTGTTCCGTCGCCTTACGTAACGAACAATCATCAGGAGAAAAATGCCCGCGGGCTGGAAAATGCCGGTGCAGCCGTAGTCATTACCGAGCAGCAGCTGAACGGTGAGCGGCTGCATCAGGCGATCAACGGTATTTTGCTTGATCCGCAACGCCAGCAGCAGATGCGTGCGAGCTCTGCGGCTTTGGGCATGCCGGATGCAGCGGAACGAATCTACCGTCTGCTTGCGAATCAATCGGTTTAAACTCCTTTTTGGGCCTTTGTCACGTCGTTCTAGGCGTTAGCATAGTATGGGAGCAAAGACGTGAACAGTGTAAGGTCCAAACCAGCATTTGTGTTAGGAGGTTCACGATGGAACAATTGGAGCAAATTGCAGAAGAATTGATACAAGCAAATATTGGGAAAGTCTGGTTGCACGAACCTCTCGCCAATCATACGACATGGCGAATCGGAGGCCCCGCAGATTTGCTGGTCCAGCCGAAGGATAAACAATCGCTCATTTATGCTGTGCAGACAATCCAACGTCACGATATTCCTTGGAGTGTGATCGGGCGCGGCTCCAACCTTCTTGTGAGGGATGGAGGGATACGGGGAGCCGTGCTGAAGGTGGCTGAGGGGTTAAGTCACTGTGAGTTCAGGGGCGAAGAGGTGTGTGTGGGTGCCGGGTATTCCGTGGTCCGTCTGACGGTGGAAGCAGGCAAAATGGGATTCACTGGATTGGAGTTTGCTGGAGGTATTCCCGGATCAGTGGGTGGTGCTGTCTACATGAATGCAGGTGCTCATGGATCTGACCTTTCACGTATTCTTAAACAAGCCGAAATCCTCTTTGACGATGGCACAACAGCCGTGCTGACCAATGAGCAGCTTCAGTTTAGCTATCGCACCTCGCTCTTGCAAAAGCGCAAGGGGGTAGTTCTGGAAGCCGTACTCACCTTGAAGAAAGGGGACCGAAAGCAAATTGCCTCCACGTTGGCTGCGTACAAGGATCGCAGACGACAGACGCAGCCGCTCACGATGCCTTGTGCCGGCAGTGTGTTTCGCAATCCACCTGGCGATCATGCCGGGCGATTGGTGGAAGCGGCAGGCCTCAAGGGATATCAGTACGGCGGGGCGCAGGTTTCCGAGCTTCATGCCAATTTCATCGTCAATCGCGGAGGCGCTAAGGCTACCGACGTCCTCACCTTGATGGAGCATGTCCGACAAACGGTTTTGCAAAAATTCGGTGTCGATCTGCATCCTGAAGTACTGGTGGTGGGCGAGGGGTAACTCGGAGGTGAAAGTTTGGAGACTTTTACTATCGAAGGCGGTAAACCTCTGTCTGGTTCACTACGCATTCATGGCGCAAAAAATGCTGCCCTGCCGATCTTGGCGGCTGCCGTACTGGCCGAAGGGCAATTCCATATTTACGATGTACCTCATCTGAAAGATATCGACGTCATGCTGCAAATCCTGACCGGTCTGGGGGCGAAGGTGAACCATAGCGATGGCTGTGTCTCGCTGGAAGCAACCTCCATCTCCCATTCACACGTGCCGGATGATTTGATGGGACAGATGCGCTCTTCGATCTTTTTAATGGGTCCACTGCTGGCACGCTTAGGCGAAGTTACAGTATCTCGCCCTGGTGGGTGCGCAATCGGGGAACGCCGAATTGACTTGCATCTTGCCGGATTAACGGCGCTTGGAGCCAAAATCATCGAGGCGGAAGGGTACATCACATTTCGTGCCAAACAATTGCGGGGAGCCAATATTTTCCTGTCGTTTCCCAGTGTGGGCGCGACGGAGAACATCATGATGGCAGCAGCAACAGCCAAAGGAACGACACGGATCTGCAACGCCGCGCGTGAGCCGGAAATCGTCGACCTGCAAAATTTTCTCAATGCGATGGGCGCGCGCATACGCGGTGCGGGAACAGATACCATCGAAATCGATGGCATTGCACGGCTGCGTCCAGTCAGCTACCGCGTGATTCCCGACCGGATCGTCACAGGGACGCATCTGCTTGCCGTCGGCGTTACCCAGGGCCATATCGAGCTGACCAACACGATCCCGGAGCATTTGACCGCTTTGATTCAAATCGCAAGAAGTTGTGGTGTTGAAATCAAAAGTCGCCATGATATAATGGAAATCAAAAGCACGGTGCGGCCTCGCGCGATCGATCGCATTATCACAGCGCCGTTTCCAGGATTTCCGACTGACTTGCAGGCCCAACTAATGGTATTCCTCTCCGTTGCGAGGGGGACCAGCGTGATCAAAGAGACCGTATTTGAAGGAAGATTTAAACACGTCAATGAATTGGCACGTATGGGCGCATCGATTCACGTCGATCTTGGCTCCGCTTTTATCAGGGGTGTCAACAAGCTTTCGGGAGCACCGGTAGAGGCGACAGATCTGCGTGCCGGAGCCGCCTTGGTTCTTGCAGGTTTGGCAGCGGAAGGAAAAACAGTTGTCGAACAGATTCATCACATCGACAGGGGATATGAGCGTCTAGAGGTACAGCTCCGGCAGCTTGGAGCTGAAATTGCGCGCTTAACCATATAACGATAGTGTTCGAATTGGAGGAAAAGCGGCAGAATGTTTGCCGCTTTTCACGATTTTATTACCTGGCATCGATAGAGTCGGAGGGGTGAATGTGCAACAGCACTATGAGGAACGCATTCCACAAATCAAGCAGCAGCGTCCGAGACGAAGGGCGAACCAGAAGCTGCTGGTTTTGCTCATGCTGTTCTTTCTCGCTATCTTGATTGTACTGTTCGTCCGTTCGCCATACAGCAAAGTGTCCGAAATAAAGGTAAGCGGCAACGAGCTGTACACAGCCGAGCAAATCAAGGCTGCCTCTGGATTATCCATCGGCATGCAGTTCTTGAACGTGTGGCAGTCCAGTGTGCAGGAAAGCGAAAAACAGCTAGCGGGTGTTAAAGAAGTGACGATAAGCCGCCAATTTCCCGGCGTCATTGAGCTGCAGGTAAAAGAATATGCGCGAGTTGCTTTCTTTTTGACACCGGACAGCAAGCAGTCGCTTTTGCTGGAAAATGGTTTGCTTCTTGACGAGCCCAGACCGGGTGAAAGGATCGTGGACAGGCCGCTGGTACGGTCTTGGCCGGCAAAGGAGCTTCTTGCTCCACTGGCTAAAGCACTGGCGCAATTGCCACAGCCTACGTTGTCCATGATATCGGATATTACGTTAACCCCTACAGCCTTTGACAAGCAGCGGATTACACTCTTTATGCGTGATGGCAATGAGGTGAGAAGCGTCATCCATCTGTTGAGCAGCAAGCTGCCTTGGTATCCGTCCATTGTCAAGGAGCTGCCAAAGGATGAAAAAGGAGTTGTGTTCATGCTGGAGAGCACCTGGTTCAGCAAGTACGAGGCAGCTCCTCCGGTCGAGGAGGACAAGGCAGCGGGGACACAGCAGGATGGACAAGCTCCGGTACAAACCGGTCAGTCATCAGGTCAGGCGGGAGAAGGACAAACAGGGCAGTCAACGGATGCAACCAGCAGCGGCAAGCAAAACCAGGAACAGACAGATCAACCGCTGCAGCCGGCAGTGACGAACGAACAGCCTTCGTTTGAATGAATCAAAGGAGACGCGGCAGGATGAAAGTGACGAAGTTCCACTTGTACTTAGCTGTTGTGACGATCTGTACAGGATTTATGATCGCGTATTCCGTTGAATCCACGAAGCAACGGACAATCGCACGGCAAAATGATCAGCAGCTTCAGCAAGAAACCCAGCTGACAGAGCGGATCATCGCGGAAAAAGAGCAAAATCGCAAGCTGGAGCTGCAGTTGATGGACTTGCAACGGGAAGTGGCAAAGCGTGAGGAAGCAATGGCCCAGCGCCAGTCTGCGGCAAAAGACGTTTTGCAACAACTGGAAGCAGCGCGGATGCTCGCAGGGGTTGTCCCTGTTGAGGGACCGGGAGTTGTGGTAACGATGAAGGACAACCAGAACGCCTCAGAAGCAAGCGATGTCAGCAACTTTATCGTGCATGAACAGGACGTTCGGCTTGTGGTGAACGAGCTGCGTGCAGCGGGAGCGGAAGCGATCAGCATCAACGGCCAGCGCCTCGTCGGTAATTCGGCCATTCGCTGTGTAGGGCCGACCATTATCGTTAACGGCATCAAATCTGCGGCGCCATTTGTCATCACCGCGATTGGAGACCCCGCTACATTGGAAAATGCCCTGAATTTGCCAGGAGGAGTTCTGCAAACGCTCGAGGAATTTGTTCACATAGAGGTCGCCAAGCATGAACAGGTCCAGCTGCCTGCATACGTAGGGGATAACAAAATAAAGAACGGTTCATAAACTGCACGTTCACAAAAAGTAAAGGTGCAATGTTAAATGTTGATGAGAAACCGCAAAATTAGGCTTATTCTTACCCTGATCAGTGCTATTATTGGAGTAATGCTGGCTGTCCAGCTGCAAAGCAACATGAACCCGATCAAAAAAGAGTCGCGAAGCATCTATGAACTGCGTAACACGTTGCAAAAGGAACTGGAAAAACGAAAAAATTTGTTGGCGGATACGTCCAAATACGATCAGTTGCTTTACCAGTACGAAACGTCACTTACCGAGGGGCAGAGCGTAAGTGTCATGAAAGAGGAGCTGGCGCGGGCACGCAAGCTGGCTGGAATGGTCAGTCTCGAAGGGGAGGGCGTCATCGTACGGCTTATAGACAAGCCGGTTGCCGTCACTCCCCCAACCGAAATGGACGACGGGCTTGACCATCCTCCTGTAGCGCCGCCACTGGTCATCGATGACGATTTGCGCTGGCTGGTAAATGTCCTGCTTTCAAACGGGGCCAAGGCGGTTTCAATCAACGGGCATCGGCTGATTTCAACCACTTCGATTCGCAACGTTGGCGAGGATATTCAGATCGACACGAAAACGATCCGGCAACCGTTTGAAATCAAGGCACTCGGTGAGCCGGAGGTACTCATCTCCGGTTTGAAGCTGGAGGGTGTTGACTCGTATTTCCAGCTTGCAAGCAAAACCGTTCAGCTCCAGAAGCAGGAAAGACTGACGATTCCTGCTTTTGAAGGGAATCGACCGATCCAACATATGAAACCTGTCAATGTAAAAGGAGAATCGTAAGGTATGTGGCTTCCGGTTGTCGGGCTTATCGTGGGGATGTCCATCGGCTTCATGCTGGATCTGCGGGTGCCGCAGGAATACAGCAGCTATTTGTCTATAGCGTTGCTCGCTGGGTTGGACACCGTTTTTGGAGGCATTCGGTCGTATCTTGAACGGATGTTTAATGTGAGAATCTTTATGTCGGGCTTTTTCTTCAATACCCTGTTCGCTGCCGGGCTTGCCTTTCTCGGTGCGTTTCTCGGGATTGACCTGTACATGGCGGCAATCGTCGCATTTGGTGTGAGATTGTTTAACAACCTAGCAG
>JBLNEJ010000422.1:0-2594 GCA_050262535.1 Clostridia bacterium | reverse complement strand
GACAGGTCAATGCCGTACATCTGGGCAATAAAGATCGCAGCTATCGCTTGATACAGCGTAGATCCATCCAGGTTGAAAGAATAGCCGGTCGGCACAACGAAGGATGTGATCGCCTTCGGACAGCCGAATTTCTCCATCTTCTCAATGATCTTAGGCAAAACAGTTTCCGAGCTGGCAGTGGAATAGGCAAGCAGCAGTTCGTTTTTCAGGATCTTGATGATTGAGAAGACGCTGCTGCCGGACATTTTCGCGATTCCTCCCAGGATCACGACGATAAAGAAGAGCATGGCCGCGTAGACGAGAATCACCAGCTTGCCCAACGGAATAAGCGAACTGAGTCCGAATTTGGAAACGGTTACGCCAATCAGTGCAAAAACCCCAAATGGTGCGAATTTCATGATCAGGTTGGTTACCCAAAACATCGTATCGGCAACCCCTTCAAAGAAGGCGAGCACCGGCTTTCCTCGTTCCCCGACTGCCGCTACACCCAAGCCGAACAGAACGGAGAAGAAAATGATCGCCAGCATGTCCCCTTTGGCAAGAGACTCAAACAAGTTTTTGGGCACAATATTCACAAACGTGTCAACGAAGCTGTGAGAGGTTGCTTCCTCGGATGTGTGTACATATTTTTGAATATCGGTTTTCGTCAGGTGGTCCATATCCACGCCGACGCCCGGTGTAAAGAGATTGGCTGCAAGCAAACCAATGACGATTGCAATTGTGGTAACGATTTCAAAATAGAGAATGGTTTTTCCGCCGATCTTGCCGACCTGTTTGATATCGCCCACGCTGGCAACGCCAACGATCAGTGACGAAATGACAATCGGAATCACGATCATTTTGATCAATCGGATGAAAATATCACCGATCGGCTGTAAATATTGCGCAACAGCAGGATTTTCGAAAAACAACGCACCAACGAGGATCCCCAAAATCAAGCCGACAAGTATCTGTAAAGCTAACCCGTATTTTTTCATGCGCTCCCCCTTCTTTTCTTTACATCAGAACTCGATTGGTCTACTGTAAGCGTATTCCGATAAAAAACTACAAAAATCTATATGATGGTGCTCAAAAATGAGAGAAAATTTTTATATGTTTTTGCTGATGCTCATTTCCGTTCCGCTTGCGGGGGAGCTGAAATTTTTCCCGTTTCAGAGCGATTTTCGCGTCAGCTTTGGCACGACGGCGTTTTTCTTCTTTTTGTTGTGGCTGCATAAAATCCCGTCGATTGTATCAGGGCTGGCGGTCGGCATTACGGTCGTTTGCTTCCGGCTTGCCCTCGACTGGTACACGGTGGACTCATTTGCGCTGTCTGAGTCACTTCGGCATCACTTGCCCTCATTTTGGTTTTACGTCACCTTCGGGGGACTTTTCACCCTCGCTCGGGTCAATCGGCTGCTTGATCGGCCGTTTCTTGTCGGTATCCTGGCCATGACGGCGGAAATTGCAGCCAATGTTCTGGAGCTTACCTTGCGATCAAACGCTCCTTTGCGTCTTGCCGATTTCGGGACCATCGCTGCGTTTGCCATGCTGCGGAGCTTTTTTGTCCTCAGCTTTTTCAACATGATTCAATTAAGGCAAATCCGCTGGATGCAGGAACAACAGAGAAAACGGCATGCCCATATCGTCATGCTGGTCACCAATCTGTATGAGGAATCGGTCCTGTTGAACAAAACGGTGCGCCATGCGGAGGACATTACCCGCAGATGCTACGATTTTTACCGACAAATGAAGAACGAGGGCAATCCCTATGCCCAGCAAGCGCTGCTGCTGGCCGGACAAATCCACGAAATCAAGAAAGACAACCAACGGATTTATGCCGGGCTGTCCAAAATGATTTCGGCTCAAAATGCAACCGATTATATGCGTCTGGAAGAGCTGGGGCGCATTGTTGTGCGAGCAAACGCCAAATATGCACACCATCTCGGCAAGGAGATTGCCATTCAGTGGAACAGCACCGTTCCTAACGAGCAGTATCATATCTACAACACGCTCTCGCTGCTCAACAACCTGGTCAGCAACGCTGTTGAAGCGATTGTCGAGAGCGGCACCATTACCATCACGATCAGTCATTATGGGGACATGGTTGTGCTCGAAGTAGCAGACGATGGCCCTGGTTTGAAGGTGAAGGACCCGACCTCGCTCTTCAATCCCGGCTTCACGACCAAATATGATGCTGCCGGACAACCATCAACCGGAATCGGGCTGACGTATGTAAAAGAAATTGCAGAACGGTTGGAAGGGCACGTATCGGTTCGCTCCACCGAGGAGGAAACGTTGTTTTCGATCACCCTTCCGCGTTCCCATATTTTGAAAAAGGGGTGATGCGCCCATGCGTTTTTTTCTTGCGGATGACGATCCGGCTGTACGGTTGATGCTGGATCAAATCATTGAAGATGCCGACCTTGGCGTCGTGGTTGGTGAAGCGGACGATGGCATTGCGGTCGATCACACCCTGCTTTCGCTCAAGCAGGTGGACATTTTGCTGATCGATCTGTTAATGCCGCAGCGCGACGGAATCGAGACCGTTCGACAGCTGATCCCCGACTTTGAGGGCAAAATCATCATGATTTCCCAAATCGAATCCAAGGACA
>JBLNEJ010000421.1:0-8830 GCA_050262535.1 Clostridia bacterium | reverse complement strand
AAAGGACAGGTGAGAACGATTGGCAATCACATACAAACGGTTGGTAGAACCAGAAGATCTGTACGAGCTTGAAAAGCTGGAGGGGAAGGTTTGGACAGGTGACTCCGTAATTCCGTTTCATATGACCGTTACGCTTCAAAAATTCGGCGGCCTGTTCATCGGCGCCTTTGACGGTGACGAGATGGTTGGCTTCCTCTACAGCTTCCCCGGTTATACGGATGGAGAATCCCATCTCTGCTCCCATATGCTTGGTATTCAGACCGAATACCGCAAACAAGGGATCGGCGTGGTCCTGAAATGGATGCAACGGGATGAAGCGCTCAAGCAGGGCTACCGCAAAGTGACCTGGACGTACGACCCGCTGGAGACAGTCAATGCTTCGCTGAATATCGGAAAGCTTGGCGGCATCGTCCGTCGCTACATACCGAACTGCTACGGTGAATTGAAGGATGAGTTGAATCGCGGACTTCCAACAGACCGTTTGCTCGTCGAATGGTTTATCGAGAGCGATCGCGTAGAACGCTACAAGCAAAGACAGACAGCCCCGATTGGAGCTGGCGGAGTGTCGGTCTTGACCTATGAAATCGATTCATCAGGCTTGCCCGTTCCAAAGGAATCACGGCTTGACGCCATAGAAAAGACGATCTTGCTGCCCGTCCCCTCGCAATTTCAAGAGATCAAGCTGGCGGGACTGGAGCGAGCACACGCATGGCGGAACGCAACAAGCGAGCTGTTTACTCATTATTTCGAGCGCGGCTACACCGTGTGTGCGGTTGAGCGCGACCCCGTTGAACCGATTGTTCGCTATGTGCTGAGCAGTGCTCCGCTAACGACCATTCTTGGGTAATATAAGTGAAGGACGGAAAGGAAATGAATGAACGTACGTATGATGTGCTGGTAATTGGCGGCGGCCCTGCCGGTTTGATGGCTGCAATCGCCGCTTCGGCAAGCGGCGCTCGCGTCTGCCTGCTGGAAAAAGGAAACAAGCTGGGCCGCAAGCTGATCATCTCAGGCGGAGGGCGCTGCAATGTCACCAATGCCAAAGATTTGCCCGACTTGATCAAGCAGATGCCCGGAAATGGGCGTTTTATGCACAGCGCTTTCGCCCAATTTAACAATCAGGACATCATTCAGTTTTTTCACCAATTGGGTGTTGAGCTGAAGGAAGAGGACCGGGGGCGAATGTTCCCCGTTACCGATAAGGCGATTACGGTTGCCAATGCGCTAATTGATTTGTTAAAACGACAGGGTGGACACATTCGCTTACAGGCCCCGGTGAAACACCTGCTAACGGAGGATCATCAATGTACAGGCGTTGTGCTGGAATCGGGCGAGATGATTTACGCCGCCAGCGTCATCGTTGCCGTTGGCGGCTGTTCTGTTCCCCAGACAGGCTCAACCGGAGACGGTCACCGGTGGGCGAAAGCGGTTGGCCATACAATCTCCGAGCTCTATCCGACCGAGGTACCGATCTTGGCCAATGATCCGTTTATACGCGACCGCTCACTGCAAGGCTTGTCCCTTCGCGACATCGAGCTCAAGCTGCTTGATCCCAAAGGAAAAACGGTCACAACCCAGGAAGGCGACATGATCTTCACCCACTTCGGGCTATCCGGTCCGGCTGCCCTGCGCATGGGCCACTATGTTTCCGTTACAAGACGCAAGCACGGGAGCGTCCCCCTGTCGCTGACCATCGATCTGATGCCAACCAAGCATGCGAACGAAATTTTTCAAGAAAGCTGGGCACTGCTTGAGGCTCAACCAAAAAAAGCGGTAAAAAATGTGCTCAAGGGCTTCTTGCCTGAACGACTGATCCCATTGCTTCTCTCATTCGCCAGCATCCCTGAGGAAACGACCCTGTCCAACATGCCAAAGCAAGGCTGGCAAAAGCTCGTTTCTGTCATCAAGGCGTTCCCGTTGACGATCACCGGCACACTCTCGCTGGAAGAAGCGTTTATTACCGGCGGCGGTGTCAGCATCAAGGAGATTGATCCGAAGACGATGCAATCCAAGCTGGTCGACGGTCTTTATTTTGCCGGGGAAGTGATGGACGTGCATGCCCATACAGGCGGCTATAATATTACCATCGCCTTCTCCTCCGGCTATGTCGCAGGAACACACGCGAGTAAACAGGCTCTCCTCGCCACAACGTGAAAAAAACGCCTTTCCCATGGCACAGGCCACGTGGAAAGGCGTTTTGTTGTTTTCGGGTCAGCCCATCGTCAATCGGTACATCAGGGCAAAAGCAGTCAGCACAAAAGCGAATCCAAGCAAATAAAACGTATTCGCTCGCTGCTTGAGGCGCTGCTCGTCCCCCTGCAAATGTTCACGCAGGCGAGCCTGCCACCGTTGGGTACGCGGCTGCCACATGATGACGGCGCCGAAGATCAGCAGGAAAACGGGAAGGATCATCGGCTATTGCCCCAACCGTTTCTTTTTGCGCAAAATCCAACGGCTTTCTGCTTGCGACTCGCCGCCCTCAATGAGCAAACGGGCATCCTCAGCCAATTTCAATGCTTCCTGAAACTCCAGCAGACGGAAAGCCTGCTCCGCTTTGTTTAACAACTCGTTGACCTGGCGATTTTGTCGACGGTAACGGTTCGTGTACTGAATTGCTCCTTCGGCTGTTTGGCAGGCGGTAATCGTGCGTTCAGCCAGTAGTTCCGTTTCCTGCAGCAACTCGTTCGCCTCATTCAGCAAAATGGTTACTTCTGGTAGTGAGTAATTGTACTGCTCCATCGTCATTTGAATTTTGGCCAGATTGTGCACGGATTGCTCGAAGCAATACTTCAGTTGCTCCGGAATACCGGGTAAGTAGCTCCGCTTCAATTGCTGGCGAATGCGCACCAGCACGTTGTTAATTCGCTCCAGTTCGTCCAAAACATCGTCTTCGCTTTCAATCGCCAGCTCCAAAACCTCTTCGGCGACTGCCTGATCCTGCGTTTTTGGAATAACAAGCTCATATTCCTCTTCCGGTTCAACCTCTTCGAGCACTGGCATCGGCTCAGGCTGCGATGTCGGTTCAGCTACAGCCTTCGTCACACTCTCCGCTTCTGACAGTTCGAGATCCTCGCGCTTAGATTGCTTTGCCAATTCTTCCTCGATTTGTTGCTTGAGCTGCTCGGAAGCAACCTTAGGTTCAAGCGCAAATTCAGTTGCATTCGATTTGTCGTCCGCTTTGGCGAAAAGGTCAACCTCGGCATTCGCACCCAGCAGTTGGGCTCGCGCCTCATCCACTTCACTGTGTAACAGCTCAGGTATAGCTGATACCGTCACCTCTTCGGCTGCTGGCACGGTCGAGTCGAGTACATCCCCCATGACAGGTGCTTCTTCACGCTTCTCTTCCACCACTTGCGCTGCTGCAGCCTCGCGTTTCCCTTTTACCGATGCTTCAATGCGTTCATACGTTTTTTCCAGTGAGATCGCGAATGCATCGGCAAGTTTTTTGGCCTTCTCAATATGGCCATCTTCCAGTGCGGTGCGTGCCTCTTTCAGAACGGTTTTGACCTGCAGCAGTGCCGCATCCAGATCGTTTGCGCCCAAATCATAGCCGTCGGACGTTGCCGCAACAATCCCTTCCTCCAACGGCTTCAGTTCATCACGCAACTCTTTTTCAACCAGATGGACAAGCGACGGGATCGATTCCAGCGTTTGCGACAGCTTTTGCAATTGCTGCTCAGCTTCCTGCAACTGCTGGATCGCCTCCTCATCCCCGGACGCAGCCTCATGGCGAATATGCTCCACTTGATCAAGCTGTACTTTAAGCTCGTGGAACGACATGCCATAGTCTAGACGTAGATTGGTCAGCTTTCGTTCGACCGTTTCAAATTGTTTGCCAAGCACTGGCAAAGCCACATTCGAAATCGGATCTTCCTTTTTCGTCGTTTTTGCCGGTTGTGCGGTACCCGTATTAGAACTAGAAGCAGAGGAAAACGGCTTGGCTGGCTGTCTTTGAACCTGTTTTCCCGTACTTTGGCTTCCGTCGATCAGCTCGGCCACTTCCGCCTCTGTCGTTTCCAATAAGTGACGGCATTCTTCAATCAATTCGCGGGCTTGTCCGAAACGGAATCGGTCGCAGGCTTCTTCCGCTTCCATGATCATCATTTCAATATCGATCATACGAACGTGCAACAAATGTTCCTTACGGTTCGCCAGCTCGACGTTCCATTCATCCACCTTGACCGCTGAACGTCTGACTGGCTTGTCCACATCAATCTGATGAATCTTGTCCACCAGTTGATCCTTCCAATCCTCGGTATCATCGAGTTCCCCAAACACTTGACGGCGCCGGATAAAGGAGTAAATAAACGCTGCCACTAGGACGAGGAAGGTCAGCCCAATGACATATAGCCACCAGGGCAAATCAAGCCAAATGCTTTTACTTTTGGTAGCCTCGCTCGCCTTCACTCCGTCCGTAGCCGGAGCAGCGGGGTCAGTCACCGCTTGGCTTGTACCTTGCCCGATCCGGTCAAATTCCGCATTCACCTCGGTAATAAACGTTTTGATTCCTTCTAAATATTCCTTCTGATTGCGGAAAGGCTCGTAGTAGGAGATGACTTTTTCGTGGAGCATCTCCATTTTGGCTCCCTTGTCCTGCATTGCCTGTCCCGGATAAACACCCAATTGTTGCGTATTGATATCCAGCACGATCATCATCGCATTTTCGTCCAGATTGTAGTTATCATAAAGCAGGTGTGCATATTCATCGGCATTCGGCGCTTCCGGCTGCGTGCTTTCCACGACGACAACCTTGTACGTATCAGGAAACTGCTTCATTGCCTCTGCAAACGATTCACGACTTTTTTTATCCAAATAATTGTCTGCATCCTGCACGACATCTTTGGTTTTATTGGGAAAAGGAGCGGCCCACACCGGTTGGGAGAAGATAAGCAAACCCGCCAGGCAGAGCAGCGCCAGTGACTTTTTTCCTTTCATGATTACATCCCCTTTTGACGAGCTACATATAAGAAGGTGCGGAAGGCGATAAGAGCAAGCGCGTATATTCGACGGTCAACGCCACCAATCGCTCGCAAAACTCATCGGACAACGGCTCAAGATAATATACTTCACGCACAGATTGTACATTCACATATGGATAAATAAGCAGGCTTGATATGGAAAGAAGAACAGAGTCAACTTGTACGGCCTTCATCTCACCGCTTGCCATACCTTCTTCAATCAATTTCAAAAAGGCATGCTTGAAGCGATGGCTGTACAATGTCATTACTTCGCGAGCCAGCATGGACTCCACGCTTAATTCACGCTGAATCAGGCGTGTTACGGAGGCGTGCTCGCGTTGATAAAACACATAGAGGCGGATGGCTGAATGGAGACGTTCAAAGACGGTACCATTTCGATTGATTTCATCCTGTTCTTCAAGCAAGCCAAGCAGCGTTTCGAAGTAGGTTGAAATCAATGCTTCCAGAAGGCCTTGCTTCCCTTGGAAATAGTAGGAAATCAATGCCACGTTCACATTCGCAGCCTGCGCAATCTGTCTGAGTGGCGTACCGTGATAGCTCTGCGCGTCAAACAGTTTGGCGGCAGCCCGCAAAATTCTCATTCTGGATTGTTCGTTTCGTTGAACGTTCTCGTCATGCACCAGTCCAAACGCCCCTTCTGGTATGGCCTTCGAATCTATTTGTTAGTATCACGTTCACATTTCTGAGGAGCATCCTACTCATTATAGTATAGTTCTTCTCGCAAAAAAAGCAGTCCAATTGGCCTATTCGGCATTTTTTGCCACTGCGTAAACATGGTCTTTCACGTTATGATAGAAGTATGAGAAAAAAATCACGAATACAAAAGCTGCTCGCTGTCGCTCTTTCTTTGCTGCTGTTTGGCATTGTACGTACACAATCCACAGCTGAGACCGTTTCCTGGTCAGTCACTCATCCTAGCGAAGCACCGCATGCAGAGCTTACCGTCATTACCTATAACATCCGCGGAAGCCGCGATGATCATGGGATTGCCAATCCGCTCGCGATCGCCGATGAATTAAAGAAGCTCAACGGGGATATCATCGCCCTTCAGGAGGTGGACAACGGCTTGCCCCGTTCCCAGTTTATGAATCAAGCCAAAATGATCGCCGATCGGTTGGAAATGAACTATGCCTATGCGCCATCCGTCCAATACATGGTCGGGAATTACGGACACGCGATCCTGTCAAAATATCCGATTCGCTCGGCGCAAACCATCGCTCTTCCCTCCGGGCAGGAGCAGCGCACCTTGCTCAATGCTGTTATCGACGTGAACGGACAGCCATTGCGCATGTTTGAAACCCATCTCGGCTTGGCTCAAACCGAACGAAAGTCACAGATGGCCAGTATTCAACAACTGATTGATGCTTCTCTTGAACGCAAGGAGCTCTTCTTGCTTGCTGGCGACTTTAACGCTTCTGCTAACGATCCGCTGTTTAAACAGCTGGACGCCGAGCTGCAGGCCCCTTTTGTGAGAGAGGCGCAACAGCTCGGCTCCTTGCGAACGTGTGATAAACCTGAACTGATTGACCAAATTTTCCTTTCGCCTGGATTGTCATTCAAAAGCGGCTTTTCTTCCGATTTCGACCGTTCTGACCATTATCCAATCGGCGCACAAATTTCGCTTCCCTTATCCAATACGTAAAAAAGAGCCGATCGTTACGGCTCTTTTTTACGCTCAGGATGTCGGGTCCGGCATTTCATAGCTTTGTCCATAGCTTTGGATGTGCGTCTCAATTTGGGAGTTTTCGCGAATCCGTGATCCATTCATATTGTATGCCGACCGAATCGACATCATCGTATAGGTTGGCAGCAAGCTCCGCTGATCATAATTGATGGTGTAGCTTGCATCAATCTCCATGGTTCTGATGATCTCATCAATGTTACGTCTGGATGCATCCGACTGGATATGCGCACCTTGCGCCATCTTGTTCCACTCCCCCTCGGAGAGCTTCATCGCCACTTTCAACTTGGGGGCACGAGCAGTTTGGTTCGTGCCGTTTACCTGCTTTTTCATCTGTTCGCCAAGCCATGCTTTCAGCTTGATCGGGTCGAGATGAACTCTCATGACTTTGATCGAGTCATTCGGGTTGTTATCCGGTCCGGGAACGATCCGGGTACGCATCTGATCCATCTGGGAGAAGCTGAATTCTGGATTCCAGTTGCGAAACTCCTGCATGATCGCTTCTTCCCCGTCCCCAACCTGTCTCCACCCTTGATCACCGTCCATTTGGGCGTACATCTTGTCGTCTTTGGACAGAAGTGACATCGTATCTGCACGATTTCGTTCCGGATTTGATAGTTTGACTTGCATGAACATATCCCGATTCTGCTTTTGCCCGGAAAAATTGACGTAGTTCCCGTTTGTCTCATGGTTGGTTAACAGCTTCGTACGCCCGTAAAACGAGTAGCCGTCCTGGGCCAAAAATCGATCCCGGATCAGGGGAAAATCGTTTTCCGCAGTCTGTCTTGTTTGCTGTTGCGGGCCGCAGCCAGCAAGCAAGCCTGCAAAAACAAGCATTGAAATCATGCGAAAGATCCGTTTCATCGCCATGCCCTCCTCTTCTTCGCTGTTAGGGTTTCCTACCAGGAAGAGGCTTATGCGCAGGCGTTTCAAGCGGATCTTTCGTTTCAAACGCTTATAGAGAGTAGTAGAATACGCCGTCGCGCTTCTGGATTTCCACTTGATGCAGGATGGACAGAAGATCGATATGACCGAGCGTCTCCGACAGCGTTAACGGCATTTCCTTGTGGATCAACGTCGGGAACAGCAATTCCGTTAATTGATAGGCGGTCTTTTCCCCGTCATGCAGCAGCTTGCGCAAAACGCCGGTTCGCTCCCAGTTTTTGTTCAACCGGGTATGAATCAGTTCGCGATGGTTCGTCACAATTTCTCCATGCCCCGGCAAAATGAGATCGATCTCCATATCCGCACACATTTCCAAGGCTGTGCGATACTGGACCAATGTAAGTGGACGACTGCGCGTATGATCGCGAGGCGGTTCAATGAAGGCGTTGGAGGAGATGTGCTTGATGATATGATCGCCTGCAATCATGACACGATCCTTGGCACGATACAACGACAGATGGCTTTGGCTATGTCCGGGTGTATACAAAATTTGCCAGTCGGTCAATCCCGGCACCATCTGCTCATGCTTCAAATGCGTATCAATCGTACTGTTTCTTGAAAATGTCGTGATCATTTGATGATACCGCTTGATCAATGCCAATTTTTCTTCCGGTACACCGCTTTCCCGATACAGCTGCAAAAAGAACTGGTCGTGGAACTCCATAAACGTCTTATCCTGTTCCACGTATGGTTTTGCCAACGGATGGGCATAGGTGACGGCTCCTGAAGCCTCACGGACACGCTCCAGCAAGCCACAGTGGTCAACATGATGATGGGTCAATACGACCTGCTCGATGTCGGACAAGCGGTAGCCGATTTCCTCGAGTCCGTTGGTAAGTGCAGTCCACGCTTCTTCCGTTTGCGGACCTACATCCACCAAGGTCAACGTTTCCCCGACGACAAGATACAAATTGACTGCCCCTACGGAAAAAGGGGTCGGGATGGAAATTTGATAGACACCTTCCGCAATGCTTGCAGTATGCATATGGTTTCCTCCAGCAATATTTCTTTTTTGTCTAGTTTACCATGTTTTCGTCACAAAGCGTTCACGATTTGCGGGGTCTTGGGAAAAGCGTTCGGTCGCCTTGGGTCAGGGTTGAGAATGAAACGAGTAGGAGGGGGTGACTAACCCCCGTCCTCTCACACCACCGTACATACCGTTCGGTATACGGCGGTTCATCTAGGTATGACGCAAATGGGTATATCTGTCCGCTAGATTCTTCAG
>JBLNEJ010000420.1:0-8573 GCA_050262535.1 Clostridia bacterium | reverse complement strand
ACACCGCATGGGCCTTGAAGCGGCGAAACGCGCGATGCTGGAAAATCCAATCAATCCCGGCAAGGAGGATTTGGAAAAAACGATACAGCATGTTGAACGACTGGTGGTCGCCCAAGGACTGAAGCCGGAAATCGAAATCCTCGATGACACAACGCTTCGATTCCGCGTTTACAATTGCACGTTCCAGGAGGCGACCAAGCGCTTCTCGGGAATGGTGTGTAAAATGCACAATGCTTTGTTACGAGGAATATTTGAAGCTTACTTTGGGGAAATTGAGTTAAAGGAAGAGGAATCGATGCTCACTGGATGCCAATCCTGCACGTACACCGTATTCCGATTGGCGGAATCTTCCAAGCGGCTTGCTACGTAACTCGTCATAATTCCGCCATATTCGAACCGTTTACACGTTTCACCCTGTCCGATATAATGGAAAGGAAATCTTGCTTATGGTTCCATATGCGTGTAGGTTACTTGCCAAAGGGGGGATACAGATGGATCGCATGTTCCGTGTGCTTAGTTTCTGGACACTAGTCTTCTCATTGATGGCGTTCTGGGGTCACTTGTACCCAATGGCGCTGATCTTTTTAGGCCTAACCGCCTTCTTCTTGTCCCTGGGCTACTTGAATTTGTCCGAAAAAGCCTACGTAAAGATTTTCTTTGGTTTCATGTTCGTATCTTTTGTTGGCTTCACTTACTACACGATGCTTGTTATGCCGGTGGGCCCTGCTGGGGAACACTCCCTGGTAACGATGCTGCTGTAAAGGGAGTCAAAGAAAAAAGATGCTCTTATCCGAGAGCATCTTTTTTCTTTTGGAACGCAAATACTGTATCTGCCGGCAAGCCTTTTGTCTGGACCATGACACGAAACACTCCGCCCATACCGCCCGGCAGTATGAGTTGCTGAATCGCCCTGTTTTGCTTCATGGCCTCGCTCGAGAATGGATCACGATCCTGATGGGCACGCAACCGATCGAGAATCCCGCTCTGAATGAGGAAGCGGTCCTGTCGCCCATACCAGTGGAAAAGCAGTCCGACTTCTTCTCCCCACGTCTGAAGCTGCGTGAAGTTGACGTGTGCCGTCAGATCCTGCTCTCCTATATGAACAAAAGGATTTTCGTGCGCACGGTGCTGATAATAGCACATCAAGGTACCGCGGTTGCGCGACGGATGGTACAGCTCCGCTTGCATATCGCCATAATCAATCGTAAGCACCACTCCTTTTGCCAGCAATTGTGACAATTCCCTGACCGCCTGGCGCATGCCCAGATTCAGTTCGATCCTCATCCGTGACTCAAGCGCAATCGGGGATTCCTGCAACAACAGCGCGACTTCTTCTGTCACCTCCGGCAAGTAGCCTTCAGCGAAGCTCCCGCTCTTTTCATCCCAGTACACGCCCACTTCCTGTAAATTCTTTCCGTTTTTTTGCAACAAATGAACGGGAAATGCGTCTAACCATTCGTTGGAAAAAATGACACCCTCTACCGAACCTGCTGCTGCAGCATCGGCGAGGCTGGCAAACCAGACCACTTCGACAGAAAAACAACCGATTGCTTCCGCCTGCAGCTTCCTGTGATACGGGCTCGATTCAATGACAATCACTTGAAGCTCAGCAAACAGTTTGGGTCTTGTCTGTTCAAGCCGTGCCAACAGATGCTTGAGCAAATAACCTGTGCCCCCACCGATTTCGACAAGGGTTGGCTTTTTGGCGTCGATTTTTTCCAGTAGATCGGCTATCGTATCGGCAATCGTTTCCGCAAACACGGGATGAACCGTGGCACTTGTAAAAAAGTCACCGGTTTTCCCCACTTTGGTGCGATTAACGGTATAATAGCCGTATTGAGGATGATACAGCGCTTGCTCCATAAAACGGACAAACGGAATCATTCTCGAAGGACTTTGTTCGCATTCCTCACGAATATGCTGTTCCAGTGCTTCCATGACATAACTCCCTGAATTGATTCATCGTATTCGCTTCCGCCATCTGCGGCGAACAATGTCAATCTTCACCAATAACGAAAGAAAGAGGTATTGATTTATGCAAAAATCACGCTTTTCCCTACCGCTTCTCCTGCTTTTCATGCTTGCGCTTGTCGCAGCAGGCTGCGGCCAGACCGTCCCTGTCAAAGAAGCCTTGAAGGCTGCCTCCCAGCAACAAACCACGCTGAACAGCTACAGCTTCTCCGGGACAATGGCCTTGCGGATCGATTCGCAAAGTCCGGAGCTGAACAACGATCCGGAATCCAAAATGGTCATCGATGCTCTGAAGAATACAAAAATTTCGTATCGCGGCACCACTTCACTCGACCCGCAGCAAACGGAGATTATTTTGGATGCTTCCATTCCGATGCAAGATGTATCGATGAATTTTACCATGCCGATAGTGATGAATCAAGAAAAGCTGTGGGTAAAAATTCCTGCGCTTCCGATGCTTCCTGAATCGAATGATTTGTCCGGCAAGTACGTAGAGATAGATTATAAGGAATTGAGCCAGTTGAGCGGGCAACCGATCAACGCGTCTACCAACACGAAAGCACAGCGTGAGTTGGCGAACAAAATTCTCGATATTTTCTTCAAGGACATGGGTGACAGCTATTTTGCCGATGTCAAAAAAGAAGAAGCGGGACTTCCTCAAGATGTTGCAGCAGAACGCGTTGTCAAGTTCCAGTTGACCAACGAGAGCGTGATGCCGTTTATCAAAACGCTGCTCGGAAGCACGCTGCCCCAAATCATTGACGCTACCGCACAATCCGAGGTAGCCAAAGAGATGAACATGACGGCGGAAGAAGCTGCTCAGGCGAAAACAGAGCTGCAGACAGCACTGAAAGAACTGGAAACAAATCAGGACCTGCAAAAGACCGTTCAGGTGAAAAAAGCAGATATGCTGTTTGCACTCGAGAAAGATAACGGCATATCCTACCAAAAAACGGATGTCGATCTCGTAATTACCCCACCTGAAGAAACTGGCTCCGTCAACTTCGGTTTTACCCTTGACCAGAAAATCAACAACAAGAATGCGGCGCCGAAATGGGAAATCGGGATTCCGAAGGCGGAAGAGGTTGTCAAGTTCATGGAAGCAATGGGGAAAATGATGGCGTACTAATAAGGTGAATGTATGTGGAACAACGGGCGCGTATGGTTCTTGCTGTTCCTTGCGTGGCTGATTCTCCTTCCTTCTTTTCCGGTAGGGGCACAGGAACCCTCACCGCTTGAACAGCTCATTTTGCAGCAGCATTTTACCCAGAAGGAATTGGAGCGCAACCTGCAAGTAACGAGAGAAGAAGAAAAAGCGTTGCTGACCGAAATTGCCCAGCTGAATACCGATTTGAGCAGGCAGGCGCTGATCATCGACGCGAAGCGACGCCATGCAGGAGAGGTTGCGCGTGCCTACTATATGGGGGAACGCGCCAACCTTCTCTCTCTCCTGTTCGAGGCAGACAATTTCAACGACTTTTTGATGGTTTTTGACTTCCTGCAAATCCTTTTCACCCGTGACATGGAAAGGCTGCAATCGTATCAGGACGAACGTACTCGCGCGGCTCAGCTGCAAACGGAAAAGCAGCAGCGTTTGGCCCAAGTGAAGCAGTTGAAAATCCATTATGAAACCCAGTTGGCGGAAATGCTGGCCATTCAGGCGGAAAAAGAAAAAAACCTGGAAAAGCTACCTGATTCCAGCTCCGTCCAAACCCTGATGACCCATTTGATTGCGGATTGGCGCAAAGATGGCTTGCCTGCCTTCCGCAGCTATTTCGATGTTTTGACGAAGGTCATGTTCCAAATTCCCGAGCTGGCAACCGCCGATCGGATTCAATCCACGGGACTGCTCTCCCATACGTTGACGATCAAAGAAGAGGACTTCAATCAATTTCTCGTTTCGAAGGATGACATCTTCAAGCAGTCCACTTTTCATTTTGACAACAACCAGCTTCAGGTGGAAGGCTCCTACAACGCGATGAATATGAAGATGATCGGTGAATACGAGCTTGTCTCCCCGACCGAGCTGAAGTTTCACATCCTTCAATTGTTTTATGATGGTTTCGAGCTTCCGCAAGCAACCGTTGAAGAGTTGGCAGATGAATTTGACCTTGGATTTTATCCATCCATGATCTCCCCCAACATCCAGGTGGAAGAGATCAAGCTCGCGGACAAAGCGTTGACACTCAAAATCAAGCTGGGGCTGCCGTTTGGTTTTGGACAATAAGAAAGACCGGCTGAAAACCGGTCTTCTTTTTTATTCTTTTCACGCAATCGATTCGCTTCCGTACCTTCGGTATTTTCTGACACTCATGGTCACATTGCTTTTTTCGGCGACGTAAACGCCCCGACATGGACGGTCATCTCTTGTAGCAGCCGTTCCATCGTCTTGAAGGTAGCCGGACTGATGCTTTTCTCCTGCTTGGCCTTGTATGCCTGAACGGTTTGGGCCAGCGGATAGATCGTATAACTGCGCTTGCCTGCCTTTCGCTCAAAGACAACATACGTTGGAATTACTTCCGCTTGCTCCAGAACCGTTTGTCCAGGCACCGTTTTTTTCAGCACCACCTTGAGAATCGCACCCACGTCTTTGTAATCACCGCGCTGAGCAGAAATAAAATTGCCCAGCGAATAGATGACGAGCCCTTTTCGCTTGCTTCCATCCGGGTTGGTCAATTCACGCCATTCGTACGGCTGGACAACGTGCGGATGATGACCAAGGATCAGGTCGGCTCCCGCCGCAAAGGCAGTATCCACGATTTTGCGCTGGGCGTCATTCGGCATGCGCTGGTACTCCACGCCAAAGTGCAGGGCAACCGCAACAATATCTGCACCCAGTTGGCGAGCTCTGGCAACATCCTTCTTGATTAGCTCAGGATTGATCAGGTTCACCATGTACGGCTTCCCCTTTGGCAGCGGGATTCCATTGGTGCCATACGTATAGGCAACGATTCCCATTTTCAGGCCATTCTTTTCAATTATCAACGGCTCATTTCGCTCTGCTTCGGTTTTGAACGTGCCGGTGTGAGGAATTCCTGCCTGGTTCAGGTGATCGATCGTTTTGATGACACCAAGCTCCCTGCGGTCGAGAGAATGATTGTTTGCGTTCGTCAATGCGGTGAACCCTACCTGCTTCAGCGTCTTAGCCAGTGACTCCGGTGAATTGAACATCGGATATCCCGTGAAGCGCTGGTCCTTTCCTGCCATCGTTGTCTCCAGATTTCCGATTACCCAATCGGCCTGTTTGAACAGCGGCATCACCTTGGTGTAGGAGGAAAGAAAGTTGTAGCTTTTCGTCTTGGGGTCCCAGGCGGCCTCCAGGTTCTGGTCATGCACCATGATATCTCCCACCGCCATCAATGTCACCCGCTGTTCCTGGGGAATGACAGGGGGTTCTTCTACGGGGGGAGGCGCTTGTGCATCCGGTACGGTCGGTTCCGGCTGTGATGCCGCACCTGCCTTCGTGTTGGCAATGTCAAGATGAGGTGCTGACACGGGCAGCGCCGAGCAACCGACCGTTACACTCGCGAGCATCACGGCTACCAACGAAATCATCTGTTTTCCAATCATACGGTTACCTATCGCAGCAATCCGGTCACGAACGGATTGTACATTTTTTCCCTTTCAATCGTTGTTTTGGGGCCATGCCCGGGGTAAACAATGGTTGTATCATCAAGCTCAAACAATTTGTCCTGAATGCTCTCCATCAACGTTTCGTAGTTGCCGCCTGGCAAATCGGTACGCCCGATCGATTGGGCAAACAGAACATCCCCGCCGAAGCAGTGCTGGCCGATTACAAACGAGCAGCTGCCAGGCGAATGGCCCGGTGTATGCAGAACATCAATGGCAAACCCAGCCACTTCCAGCTTCTGGCCATCGGCCAACTCGTGCTCCGCACGCTCGCAAACAATCAGCGGGGTGATGTGGCTCCAACGCGCCGAGCCGTTCAAATTCGGATCGGTAAGCCAGTCCTGCTCCAGCGGATGAATGTATACCGGAGCACCCGTCAGCTTGCGTACATCGTTTAGGCCCCCGATATGATCGAGGTGTGCATGAGTGAGCAGGATGGCTACGACCTTCTCGTTCGACAACGCGGCGAGCAATACGTCCGGCTCCATCCCCGGGTCGATTACAATCGACTCTCCTGTTGCTTCGTTTTTAACCACATACGCATTTGTTTAGAATCCACCCAGGGCGAAACTTCGGATAGTTGGCTGCATGTATGATTCTCTCCTTTGAGCTATAATTGGCATGAGGTGATCTTGGTGTTGCAAAAAATGTACGGAATGGAAATGAACGTTCCGGCTGGAAAGCTTCCCGGCTTTTATGCTCAGCTTATTCATAAAATCGGCGATCGGGTCGAGGTGTTCGATCGGGACCAGACGATGTTTATTCTCGACAAGCCTGAACAACGTGAGATTCTCCGTTCGCTTCTTGCCCCGTACAACATGGTTGGCGAGGAATATGACCTATGGCTTCTTTCCGTCCCCGTTCCCGCCGAGGAGATTGTTGATTACGGGTTTGTCAGTCAGGCAGAGCATGCGTATCTTTTCGCAGATACGATCGACATCTTCCGTTTTGATTCGACCAAAGGATCAGCCGAGGACCGTTGGGCTGCTCTGCAGCAGATGCAGGAACACATCATCATTAGCTTACCAGAATCAGTAAAGGAAACGCTATATCTCATCGACAAAAACTACACCGACCTCATCGGGGGCATTGCTAACGCATATGCGGTCGGAGTGGATTGGATCAAGCTTTAGAAAAAAAGCAATGCGCTCATGGAAAGATGAACGCATTGCTTTTTTCGTAACGATTATGACGGAGATACAGTCTCAAAGCGGAACCCGATGACTTTTCCGTTCAACACATTGTATTGCATCATATATTTGCTGCCTTGATACGTCACAACGTTTTCTCCTGATGCTTCCCCATACAGCTGCTTCATTTTTTCAGGTGAATCGTACAAAGCAAGACCACGATTCGTCTTGAATTTGTCCCGATTCGCTTCCTCGATGCCGCCGACCAGAATCGACTCCACCACCCCGTTGCGCACCTTGAGCATCAGCTGGGCATTGTCGACGACCAGCATTCCGGTCGCGATGGTACCTTCCCCCTGGGCCAGTTGATCGACTGTCATCGATGCCCGGCTGATCGCATCCATAAAATCGTACTTGCTCGGTTTCAACTGATCCATCGCTTCCTTAATCCCTTGCCCTACATAAATCCCGCGAATTCCATATTCTTGCGCATTTTCCGGATCAAATGCGCCCGATAGCTTCAACTGACTATCCTCTGCCGGCGTAGCACTTGGCCCACAACCGCCAAGCAGCACCAGCACCACCATCAATCCGAGCCAAAACACCTTATATTTTGCAAACACGATTGCACTGACCCCTTTGCACCTTCGTCTCGTTTTTTCTCTTTCATCTTAATACAGCTGAATGGGTGAGTACAAGCGTGGTCAACTATTTTTTACCGGATACCTTCTGGACGGGCTTTGGTGTGTTCGAGTTGGTGTCCATGTTCTGACGGATCCCTTCCAGTATTTTCAGAACGGAATGAAAAAACGGAGAGCCGAATACTGCTACAACGCCCCATGCCATGATGTCCATACACCAGGGCTGGTCGACAGCAGCATTGCCCGATTGGGTTAATATTTTGGCAGGGTCCAGACCGAGCATGGCAAAAATCACGCTTGCCGCCCCAACGGAAACAGCCAAATTGATGAACTTTTTGTAGTTGGTCAGTCGCCCTGCTAAATGATGATCCTCATGCCGGTCAGCATCCTGCGGCTGATAATCGACTGCCAAAAACGGAACGATCGTTTTGACCGCCTCCGTTATGCCTGCTGCCGCACTTGAAACCGCTGCAATGTAAATAAAAAAGGAAATGGACGAATCCAGTGTGACCATGGTGATCCCCCCCTTTTAGACCTATTACCATCTATATGGTCAGGCAATCGGGGACATGCGAAAAACCGCCTCCCTGTAGGAGACGGTTCTGTCATCAAGCCTGATTGAAGTTTGGGGTATATCCGTTAGACATTGAAGGCGCATCTACCTCCTGGGATAGAAGAAGCAATCAAAGAAAATCGGAAATGCCCTTACTTATGGGGTGAATCTTCAAATCGTCCAAGGCACATCGCCTCCTGGAAGCTTACGCATCGGTTGATTTGTTCATCACCAGGCTTGATGAATCTAGTATGGCCCGATATGAATTGTTTAGTCCGATTGGAGTGGTTCTTTTTGCTATAGGAGATCGGCTGCAAGCTGGGCGAGGACGCTTCGCTCCCCTTTTTCC
The DNA here is from genome assembly GCA_050262535.1 of Clostridia bacterium. Classification (GTDB taxonomy): domain Bacteria; phylum Bacillota; class Bacilli; order Brevibacillales; family Brevibacillaceae; genus Brevibacillus_D. The sequence goes on along the minus strand of JBLNEJ010000420.1, from coordinate 299 downwards.
AGCTTGATGTGACCCGCAAGCTTTTGGTCCTTGAACATTTCTACGACATACGTCAGACCGTTGTTGCTCTCGTCGAGATAGGGATGGTCGATCTGCTCCGGGTCGCCGACCAGCACAATCTTGGAGCCCTCGCCGACACGGGTCAGAATCGTCTTGACCTCATGCTTCGTCAGGTTTTGCGCTTCATCGATGATGATGAATTGGCCCGGGATGGAGCGCCCGCGAATATAGGTAAGCGCCTCCACCTGAATGCTTCCCATACCGGCAAGAATTTTGTCCAAGTCGCCAGGCTTCTTTGT
>JBLNEJ010000419.1:0-3709 GCA_050262535.1 Clostridia bacterium | reverse complement strand
ACTATTTTCTGACAGAAACCGTAACCATCGATGCGCAGACCAGCAAGCTGGAGTTTGATCTCAACAAGGCAGTACCTGTCCGATTCCAGATGCCGGCAGGAGCGAAGGATGGCAATTGGCTTTCAGAAGGGTTCTTTTATGACACGGGCATCCAGTTTGGACGGAACAAACCGTTCTATGTAACAGCTTCCGATGAGTATGGTAGGTATAATCTCACGTTTACTCTTCCACAAGGCAAAGAGCGGTATTTCGTCCAGTTGAGCGCAGCGACGCCTTTTGACTGGTCTCAGCCGATCAATGAATCCCTATTGCCGAAGCCATGGGTGGAAGCGTATGGACTGGATGATGGTGAATTTGGCGATTTATCCGACATCAATGTCAAACCGGGCCAATCCTTGAGAACAAACTATGCGATTCATTACAATAAGCAATTTGAGCTGATCTGGCTTTATCAAATGGAGCAACCGTCCTCGCAACAGGCGGAGGCAGCAAAGTCAACGGAATCAGGGCAAATGCTCGTACGCAGGATTGCAGAGCAGGATGGATTGGAGCCTGTGGAAAATGGCATCCAGCCAACAGTTGTGCTAACCAACGAAGCGGGTGAGGAGGTATGGACGGAACAGCTGCATGAATCCTCATCGTTCAATGTCCCTGACGATTATTCCATTGTAAATGGGGCGTATGACGTTAGCCTTGACTTCTCCACGTTCCCGCTCAAATTGAAGCAACAGCGCATACACTTGGGGACCATTCACATTCAGCGTGATTCTGATGAAGTCGATGTAACGTATGTGGATCCGGAGAAACAGGGATTGAAGCTGGCACTACTTGAGGCGATTGACCCGCAGTCAGGGGACGTGATCGCCAAGGCGGAGCTGTACAACGACTTTTTTGATGAAGAGGAAGATCCGGGAACGACTGCGGACAGCTTTACGCTGAAAGGCCTTTCAGTAGGAAGCAGCTATCAATTCCGACTATCAGCGGTGACGGGGGACGGGACCGCGCTGTTTTCCCAACGGACGATTCAGGTGCCGGGGAAAGCATTCCGAATCGATCTCTCCCGCAAGAAAGATCGGCCAACGAGAGTGCAGGTCAATGAGAATGAGGCGATCCTTGGGATGAAGCTGGATGAATATACGCTCCCCCTTGCGTCCTATAACGGTAGTCGAGGCATGTGGGCAGAGCCGGGAACCTACGACATCCAGCTCCTCAAGCTCCAAGATGGAAAGATGGTGTTCTTCACGGAAAAGGTAAAGGTAGAAGGGGCTGAGCAGCTTCTTGATGTGGAACCGGATCTCAGCCGCCTGCACAAGTTCACCATTGATATGCCGAGCAACCGGGATCAGTATTCGATCGGGTTTGAACTGCATCAATCCGATTTCTTTGGAAGCATGTTTACCCACGTGATGTTCTTGGGCGAGGGGGACACCGAAATGTATGTGCAGGACAAGGATCTTCCGTTTACGATCAACCGTTACATCAAGGGAAAGGACAGTTCAATGGTGTCGACCTGGGAGCCGCAACGCAAGAAAGCAAAGGATGGCTACCTGATCCGGTTCGACAACAAACCGCCTCAAGCTTCCTTGCAAACAGACAAGACTGACTATCGCCCTGACGAGGAGTTGGACGTTACGGTCAATGTGGTCGACCGCAACGGCAACCGGTTGGTTGGGTTGGTCTCCGTCGCGGAAGACTGGGTGGATTCGCTCTCTTCCCAGGTGATGCTCGCGTCTGATAAGAAAGGGAAGACCGCCCTTGCGATGTATGACAAGAAGAAGGCAGCCTATGTCCAGATTCCGACTCAGGAGCTATATCCGAGAATCGAATTGACCAAAGAAGGGGAAAAGATCGAAAGTCTCAAAAACCGTGTAAACTGGATGCAGTATCAGTATCGATTCCCCGAGGAAGCCGAGACAGGTACGTATGAGCTTACATGGTCGCTCGCCTATCCATATGGATGGAAAGAAAAGCTGTCGATTGAGCTTCACAAGCAAGAGTAAGTATGCACCGAAGCAAGAATTATCCATTTTTGCATAAACAAAAATAAAAAAACGCACGCCAACAAGCTATTTTGGAGTCCAGGTGAGCTGGCACGGGAATTGCTTCAGAAAAAGTGCATAGTGACTTTGTGAAAACCAAAGAGGGACGCCCTTCCCCTTTGGCTTTTTTTTTCGCAAAAAGGAACCATCAATCGATTCGGGGGGTTATGCGTGTACAGAAGAAGCCTGGCAATGAAGCTCATTTTGTCCATTCTGTCGATGATGACCATATTGATGGCTGTCAATGTGTTTACCATCGTCAGGAGCAACAACGAGGCGGCACTAAGCACCTTCAGAAACTACAGCGAGGGATTGACAACGCATCTTGTTTCTCAGTTTGATGTGAAGCGGTATGAAATGTTTTTGCAGGATCAACGAGAGACGGAAACCTACTGGGACATTCGCAATCAGCTCAACCTGTTTCGCCAACAGATCGGCGCCCTCTACGTGTATACGATGATGCCAGGTGAACAGGGCAAGCCGATCGTCCTCATTGATGGACAGCCCGCCGATTCGGACATGGCTTCGCCGATCGGAGAGACGACGGATGTGACACCGAATGCCTACATTCAGACCATTATGCAAGGACATAACAACAGTACCGCCATCATCCATGACGATAAGTACGGTGACTATCTGACGGCGGGAACCCCCATACGTAACAAGGACGGCAAAATCATTGGTGCCCTCTGTATCGATATGCCGGCCGACGATCTCAACGATATTGTCAAATCTGTTCAGGCAGAGCAGCTTCCTTCCATTCTCCTGTTATCAATTGGTCTTCTTCTCGCATTTGCTATTATTCTCTTCTGGATTATTCGATCGATTACACAACCACTAAAAAGACTAAGCCATTCTACCAGTATTGTTGCAACAGGAGATTTGCGGGAAACATTGACAACTAAATCAAAGGATGAAATCGGTGAATTAACCAACAATTACAATGACATGGTGTCCAGGCTGCGCGAGATCATCCAGCATGTGCGTGGAAGCTCCGTACAGGTTTCGTCTGCATCCGAGGAATTGCAATTGACGGTGGAACAGACCGCGGAAGCGACAGCAGAAGTCTCGATGATGATGGAAGCGATGGCAGAAGGTTCGCGAAACCAGCTCAAGATGGCGGAGACCAGCACACGGTCTATTTCCCAGATGGTTGAAGGGATTCGCCAGATCGAACGGCAGGCCAAAAGCGTCTTGACCAACTCGCGGCGTTCAGCGGAACAGGCCGGTCATGGAACGGAGTCGGTCCGGCATGCGGAAAGGCAACTGGATTCAGTTGGAGAAGCAGCACATCGAGCAGCAAGCGTCATTACGGATTTGAATGAGCGGTCTCTTCAAATCACGAACTTTCTTGAAAGCATTCAGGCGATCGCAAATCAAACGAATCTTCTCGCCTTGAACGCTGCCATCGAAGCCGCGCGTGCGGGTGAACAGGGAAAAGGCTTTGCCGTCGTAGCCGGAGAGGTGCGGAAGCTGGCCGAGCAATCCAAAGCGTTTTCGCTGGAAATTTCCCACTTGCTGTCCGCCATGAATGAAACCGCTTCCCTTGCGATTCAGGAGATGGATTTCGTTTCGCAGGAGATTCAGCAGGGCAAGCTTGCGGTAGCGGAGGCAGGCAGTGCGTTTGGCGGGATTGTGTCCATCTGTGAGCAGGTTTTGATCCAGGTGGA
>JBLNEJ010000418.1:0-28267 GCA_050262535.1 Clostridia bacterium | reverse complement strand
GTGGTATAAATTTTGAGCCCTCCGTGCAGGAAGCGCTCCTCGTCGATCCCGTACTTGTTTTTGACCAAAGATGAGATGTAATCCCGGTAATACGGCGCATAGCGAACCTGTTTTTGAGCTGATTTGTCGCGGAATGTCAGCTTTTCTCGATAGGCCGCATCTGCTTGCTCTGCCGTGATAATCCCCTCGGTCTGCATCGCCTGCAAAATCAGTTTTTGGCGTGTCTTCACCTTGTCAAAATGATCGTACGGATCGTAAATAGAGGGACCTTTTGGAAATGCAGCCAACGTCGCGCTTTCCGCAAGCGTCAGCTGGTCCGCATCCTTTCCGAAATAGGTCTGGGCGGCAGCCTGTGCGCCATAGGCCGATTCTCCGTAGTAGATCTGGTTCATGTACATTTCCAGAATCTCTTCCTTGCTATAGTTCAATTCCAGTTGAACCGCCAGAATTGCTTCCTTGATTTTGCGCTCCCACGTTTTGTCCATCGTCAGGTACAGGTTGCGCGCCAGCTGCTGGGTAATCGTGCTGGCGCCCTGCAGCTTGTCCATGTTGGTCACATTGATGTAGACCACTTTGGCCAGCCGTTTCAGATCAAAGCCGTAATGCTGAAAAAATCCCCGATCCTCACTGGCGATCGTGGCCTGCACCAGTGAGGGAGCGATCTTGTTCAGCGGGACGACGATCCGGTTCTCCCCTCGGTGCAAGGTATCGAGGACTTCTCCGCCCTGTGCATAGAGCGTCGTTGTCTGGTTGATCGTCGCCTCGGGCAATGGCTGCGAGCGAAGATACAAGATCAGCAGCAGTAGCACGAACGAGGCACACAGTGTCATGAAAATGCCGAATTTTACAAGCTGCTTCACTCTGCGCATCCAGCGCAAAATTGAGGACTCCCGAATGACTTCCACAAGCGTTTCCCCCTCTCAAAGTAACTGGTTATTGACGTTTATGCGTAGGTTCATCCTGTTTTTGGACATACTAAGCCGAAGTCTTTTACATAACAGTATGGGTAAATCTAGCAACCGCTATACTTGCCCTAGTATTACGATCTTTGTTGACTTACAGAAAATTCACTTGCAATTTGGGGGGCAGTCACTATAATTCAATTTGATGTGGAAAAAACCCTAAACCCTAAAGTTCCGGGCAAAACCATCGAAGAATGTTTGGTTTTTATCTAAAGGAGGTTTGGAGTTATGAAAATGGAATTGTGGTACACGGAAAAACAAACGAAGGACTTTGGCATTACCGCCAAAATCAGCGAGACATTATATACGGAGCAAACCGAGTTCCAACAACTGGATGTTATCCAGACCAATCAATTCGGCCGCATGCTTGTACTCGACGGTTGCGTGATGACAACCGATGTCGATGAATTTGTTTACCATGAAATGATTACGCATGTTGCCCTACATACCCACCCTAACCCGAAAAAAGTGCTGGTTGTCGGCGGTGGCGACGGCGGCGCAATCCGTGAAATCGTGAAGCATGAATCGGTGGAAAAAGCGGTTCTGGCTGAAATCGACGGCGCAGTAATCGAGCAAAGCAAAATCTTCTTCCCGGAGATCGCGAAAGAATTGACCGGCAACCCGCGCGTTGACGTACAAGTCATCGACGGCATCAAGCATATCCATGACCACAAAGGCGAATATGATGTGATCATGGTTGACTCTACCGATCCGGTTGGACCGGCAGTAGGCTTGTTTGAAAAAGGCTTCTACCAAGGCATTTTCGATGCACTCAAGCCAGATGGCATCATGGTTGCCCAAACTGAATCGCCATGGTTCAACAAAGATCTGATCAAACGCGTATACAAAGATTTGAGCTCGATCTTCCCGATCACTCGTCTCTATACCGTGAGCATTCCAACCTATCCGTCCGGCCTGTGGAGCTTCACCATCGCTTCCAAGCAGCATGATCCACTGAAGGTTGACGCAAGCAAAATCAAGGATCTGGACACCAAATACTACTCTGCTGACATCCACCATTCCGTCTTCAAGCTGCCGAAATTCGTAGCAGACTTGACGCGCGACTAGGAGGAAATAATCGATGCGTTTTGATGAAGCCTACTCCGGAAATGTGTTTATTCGCAGCCATGCGGATTATGAAGAAAGCCAGGCGGTCATTTACGGCATGCCAATGGACTGGACCGTAAGCTTCCGTCCAGGCTCCCGTTTCGGCCCTGCCCGCATCCGCGAAGTATCCATCGGACTGGAAGAGTACAGCCCGTATTTGGACCGCTTGCTGGAAGAAGTAAAGTATTTTGATGCAGGCGATATTCCGTTGCCATTCGGCAATGTGGAAGGAAGCTTGGACGCGATCCGCTCCTTCGTCAGCCAAGTGCTGGCGGATGGCAAAATGCCAGTTGGCCTTGGCGGTGAGCATCTCGTCACATGGCCGGTGATCCAGGCCGTGTACGAAAAATACAACGATCTGGTCATCTTCCATTTCGACGCCCATACCGATCTGCGTGACAACTACGAAGGCTACCAGTACTCCCATTCCACCCCGATCAAGAAAGCATGCAATCTGATCGGCGGCAAAAACGTGTACTCTTTCGGGATCCGCAGCGGCATGAAGGAAGAGTTCGAGTGGGCGAAAGAAAACATGAATCTGTACAAATACGATGTGTTCGAGCCTGTGAAGCAGGTGCTGCCTACCATCGGCAACCGCCCGATTTACCTGACGATCGACATCGATGTGCTCGATCCGTCGGCCGCTCCGGGAACAGGTACAACAGAAGCAGGTGGCATCACCTCGCGTGAGCTGCTTGACACCATTCATTTCATGGCGAAAAACGGTGCCAATGTCATCGGCTGTGATCTGGTTGAAGTGGCCCCAATTTATGACCATAGTGAAATGACACAAATCGTCGCATCCAAAATCTTGCGCGAACTGCTTCTCGGCTTTATCAAATAAACATCAAGCGCTCCTCCAGCAGCCATGCTAGAGGAGCGTTTATTTCGCTCTTTATTAAACATTTTTATTTACAAAGTATTGAATTTTACTTACAATGGTGGCAGGAACTTTTTGGATGGGGGCGCTACGATGAGAGAAGTATTCGGCAACCTAAATTTTCGCAAGCTGTTTTTTGCCAATCTGTTTTCCAGCTTCGGGCAAGGAATGAGCATGATCGGGATCTCCTGGTATTTGGTCGAGACAACTGGGTCTGCAAAGCTTCTGGGCTCCACGATGCTCATCTCAGCTGTGCTGATGTTTTTTGTCGGGCCCTACCTTGGTACGTTAATCGACCGATTTTCCCGAAAAAATATCCTGCTAATTGAAAATATCGTCGGTTTTATTGCATTGCTTCTGTTGGCGGTCTGGGGATTTTTTGGAGCCTACAGCGAGTGGATGCTGATTGTGATCTACATGCTGACAGGTCTCATGTTTCAGGTGCATTATCCGGCCCAGTCAGCGCTGGTGCAGGAAGGCTTTGAAGCAAAATATTACAACGACATCAACAGCCTGCTGGAAATCGAGTCACAGACAGCCAACGTGCTTGCCGGGGGATTCGCGGGAATTGTTTTAAGCAAGCTGGGCCTCCATTACGTGCTGATGTTCAACGCTGCTACCTATTTGTTTGCGTATTTTCAGCTATCCAAAATCGAATACACGTTCACGCTGGCCAAACTTGCACGTACCTCTTCCCAAACCACATGGCTGACCCAATTTGTTCAAAGCTGGGATTTTATCAAAGAAAGGAACGGCTTTCTGCTTTTCGGAATTTCTGCTTTGTTGCCGTTTATCACTGTCATGGCAGGCAACCTGCTCGCACCGGTGTTTGTGAACCAGACATTAAAGGCAGACGTTCTCGTCTATTCGCTTAGCGATATGACGTATGCGGTCGGAGCGGTGGCTGCAGGCTTTCTAATCATGCTCATCGTGCGACGTTTGGGTGAATTTTCGTCCATGTTGATCAATCTGCTATTGTTTGCACTTGTCTACTTTTTCATTGTGGCAATTCCGACAGGTGTCGCGTATATCCTTCTGTTTGCCTTTGTCGGCTGGTGCAATGCTTCGACACGCCTGATTCGCCAGTCGGTGTATATGGTAGTCGTACCGAATCATCTGATGGGACGGGTGCTCAGCTTCATGAATTCGCTCGGCATGCTGATGAGGCTGATTCTGATCGGCCTGTTTACGTTTATGCTCGACTATACCGGTGCAGCTGCCGGATACATGGTGCTCGGCGTACTCCTGTTGTTTGCGGCGGCTGGTATCTTGATGACAATGCGTAAGGTTTTCGCGCCTGTTCCTGTCCATACGAGCACAGCTTCCGTTGAGGTGGAACAAAGCTAAGCTTTTTTTCGCCCATTGATTTCGATACAATCAGGAATAGAACAAAAAACGTAGAAAAGGAACATCAACATGAAGCAAAACGCGACGTTACGGCTAAGGATTACCCACCTTTTGGATGGTGACAGTCAAACATCCCGCTACGACTACGAAGCATACGGCATCAAGAAGACGGACAGCTGGCTTTTTACGTATAAGGAAGAAATGGACGAAGGGCTGCATGTGCAGACAGTTCTCAAGCTGACAGACGAGGAAATCTCACTGCTTCGGCAAGGCGGAATTCAGATGAACCAACGTTTTACGCAAGGAGTCAGGACGCAAGGGGTCTACCGCAGTCCGTATGGTCCGATGAGAATGGAGACGCACACCAGTCACGTACAAGTCGATTGGGAACAGGAACGTCCCGTTCAGGTTGCAGTCGGGTATCAGCTTTGGTTGAATGAACAGGAAACAGGTGAATACATGCTCGAAGTAGCCATTCATTGGCATGAAAAGTGAAGAGAAACGAATAGGAGTGGTTGACTGATGGCTTTTTCCCTTATAAACGGCCTTGTTTCCGGTTTGATCCTGGCTGCGTTTCTCGCATTGTGCGACGGTCTGTTCGGTACCACTACGTTTCAGGTACTGATTGATGTGGGCTACGTACCGATATTGTCAGGACTGCCTTCGATTGTCGAGCTGGCGATCCATTTGCTGATTTCCATCATGGTGACCGTGACCCTTCTTTTGATGTATCCGCGAACCCCGCAGAGAGCAATGCTCAAGTATGCGTTGATCTGGATCGGTGTGTTTTGTCTGCTCTATTTCCCGTTTAGCCTGCTGAGTCAGCAGCCGTTAACGTTCACGGGATTCATTGTCTGGGCAATCGGCCATGCACTGTATACGTTCTATGTCATCTATCAAATTGAAAGAAACCGATAATGCTGAAAATTCGGCATGTGTGACAAAATATTGGCAGCAAGGAAAGGGGGGAATGAATCCAATGCCGATGTCAGAAACGGTGGAAATGCTGCAAGCGATTTTAAGTACGATTGATGAAGGAATCCATGTCGTCGATGCAAACGGCATAACGATTTTTTACAACCACGTCGCTGCTGCCCTCGACGGATTGACACAGGAGGAGGTGTTGGGAAAGCCGCTCCTGGAGGTGTTTCCTTCCCTTGATCAGCAAACGAGCACGCTTCTTCGTGTGATCGAGAACGGACAGCCAATCCTGAGCCAGCCCCAAACCTACACAAACTGGCGCGGGGTACGTGTGGAAACCATCAATACGACGCTACCGGTTCGTGTTGGCAGGAGGCTGATCGGCGCAGTTGAAGTGGCGAAGGACATTCGCAAGCTGAGGGAGCTTTCCGAACGGTTAATTGACCTGCAAGCCCAGATCGGCAAGCCGAAGCGTACTAAGCAGTTGGAGACCGATGGAATCGTGTACCAGTTTGCGGATATCATTACGGCAAACGAGTCCATGCACAAGCTGATTGAGCGCGCCAGAAGATCCGCCCGCACGTCATCACCAGTACTTGTCTACGGTGAAACCGGTACGGGAAAAGAACTGATCGTTCAATCGATCCATCAGGCTTCCTCCCGAAGCGGGCGCCCGTTTATCGCCCAGAACTGTGCCGCGCTTCCCGCCTCTTTATTGGAAAGCATCCTGTTCGGAACAACAAAAGGAAGCTTTACCGGTGCAGATGACCGGCCGGGCTTGTTTGAACTGGCAAACGGCGGCTCCCTGTTTTTGGATGAGCTGAACAGCATGCCGCTGGAGCTGCAAGCCAAGCTGCTGCGCGTTTTGCAGGATGGATTTATCAGACGGATCGGAAGCGACCGCTCGGTTCAGGTCGATGTTCGGGTCATTGCCGCAGTCAACGAACAGCCGCTTGCGATGGTGAAAAAAGGGACGATGCGCGCCGACCTGTTTTATCGGCTGAACGTGGTTTCGCTTGAATTGCCGCCTTTGCGTGAGCGGAAGGAAGACATTGAGCTATTGACCCGCCATTTTATCGATAAATACAACCGGCGCTTCGGCATGCATGTAACAGGCGTCGATCATGCGGTGAAGAAACGGTTCCTCTCTTATGAATGGCCGGGAAATGTGCGCGAGCTGGAGCACGTCATCGAAGCTGCGATGAACATGGTAGAGGAAAACATCATCTGTGCCGATCACATTCCACAGCATCTGTGGGAGCGTTCCGGTACGGAAACAGAAAAGCAGGCATCCGCACAATTTTTCCCGTCCATATTGGATGAAGACCAATGGAAGCTGCCGGATATCTTGCGCAAAACCGAATCTGCCTTGATTGAAAAGGCGATGTGCACAACAAATGGCAACATCCTGCAGGCTGCCAAGTTGCTGGGGATTCCGAGGCAGACGCTGCAATACAAGCTGTCCAACCTGCAAGAACCACGATTGTGACGAAACTGCCGAAATATCGGCACTATTCCATCCGGACCAAATTGATAAAAAATGCCTGAAAGCGCTTCAAATCACTGTTTTGAATCATCTCAATTCGGTTGGCACGCGTGTTGCATCTCTTGTTTATCGCTGAGCGACATAGAAGAAATCGCTACGAACGAGGGGAGATGAACAACATGGCAGTAAAAATGCGTGACTGGCGTGAAGTTGAGTTGTGGAAAGACGTTACCGAAGAACAATGGAACGACTGGATGTGGCAACTGACTCACACCGTAAAAACAGTAGAAGATTTGAAACAAGTAGTAAACCTCACCCCGGAAGAAGAAGAGGGCGTCCGTATTTCCAATCAGACGATCCCGTTGAATATTACTCCTTACTATGCATTGTTGATGGACAAAGATGATCCAACCGATCCGGTTCGCATGCAATCCGTTCCGCTTTCGCAGGAAATGGTTCTGACTAAATACGATATGGAAGACCCGCTCCATGAAGACGAAGATTCGCCGGTACCTGGTCTGACACACCGTTATCCGGACCGTGTTCTGTTCCTTGTCACCAACCAGTGCTCGATGTACTGCCGTTATTGCACCCGCCGTCGCTTCTCCGGCCAAATCGGCATGGGTGTACCAAAGAAACAGCTGGACGCCTGTATCGATTACATCCGCAACACGCCGGAAATCCGCGACGTATTGATCTCCGGCGGCGACGGTCTGCTGATCAACGACCGCGTTCTGGAGTACATTTTGAGCAGCCTGCGTGCCATTCCGCATGTTGAGATCATCCGCATCGGTACACGCGCACCTGTTGTATTCCCGCAACGTATTACGGAAAACCTGTGCGAAATCCTGAAGAAATACCATCCGGTATGGCTGAACACTCACTTCAACCATCCAAAAGAAATCACCGAAGAATCCGCACGTGCTTGCGAAATGCTGGCAAATGCAGGTGTACCTTTGGGTAACCAATCCGTTATCCTGGCTGGTATCAACGATTGCGCAAACACCATGAAAAAGCTGGTGCACGATCTCGTCAAAATCCGCGTGCGTCCATACTACATCTATCAGTGCGACCTGTCTGAAGGGATCGGTCACTTCCGCGCACCTGTCAGCAAAGGGATCGAAATCATCGAGGCACTGCGCGGCCATACATCCGGTTATGCGGTTCCAACCTTTGTGGTGGATGCTCCGCACGGCGGCGGGAAAATCCCGGTCATGCCGAACTACATCATTTCCCAGTCTTCCGAGAAGACCGTTCTGCGCAACTTCGAGGGTGTCATCACCTCGTATCCGGAACCGAAACATTACCATGCGCATGACGAAGCAAACTGCGATTACTGCAAGGCAGCAAAAGGCACTCATGTTGGTATCCATGCGCTGATGCGCGACGAAGGCGACAACCTGGAGCCAACAGAGTTGAAGCGCAACAAGCGGATCAAGGCGACCAAGGTGAAATCGCTTGCTGATGTTCGCACGGAGCAAAAAGACAAGAAAGAACCAAAGGAAGTATCCGGCAAGTAAACACTTCACAGTGATGGGAGACCCGTCGACGGTTGTCGGCGGGTTTTCTTTTTCCAAGATCGGGTCATGACAAAATCATCAGGAGTATGGTATAGTACAGATATGAGCGAGCGCTCAGTCTGGGGACCCTGTTATTTCGTGCACATATTTGAATGAATGGTCATTCATTTATTGTGACTTTTTTGATAATATAGAGAAAATGAAAAAAAGGGGGAGTTGGAGGCCATGTCGTCGTTTTTGCCATTATTGAACCTGATCGCCTTTTTCCTGGTTCTGGCTTATGGCTTGTACCTCTTTGCCCATGTGGTGTACAGCCGATACCTGTTCATCAAGCTGGGGAAGGAAAGCAACGTGAAGGACGATTTTTCCACGCGTCTCAATCTGTTGCTGGAAAATGTCGTATTCCAGAAAAAGCTCTTGAAGGATAAAAAGAGCGGCGTGATGCACGTCATCATGTTTTACGGCTTTATCATTTTGCAATTCGGTGCGCTGGAGCTGATTATCAAGGGGCTGGTAAAAGGCTTTGAACTTCCGTTTGGTAGCGCTCACCCGTATTTCAGCCTGATGCAGGAGATTACGACGTTCCTGATCCTCGTAGCGGTTGCGTATGCGTACTACCGCCGTTACATCGAGAAGCTGAAGCGTTTGAAGCGCGGCTTCAAATCGGGGATCGTCCTGATTTTCCTCTCGAGCCTGATGGCATCTGTATTGCTTTCGCTTGCGTTTGAGCAGCTGTGGCTGGGGCATGAGGGATCGGTTTTTGCGCCGATTTCGACAGCAATCGCTACGCTTTTCGCCGGAATCGGTCCGACAGCAGCAGGTGCGCTGTTTTACGTATTCTGGTGGATGCATCTGATCGTTCTGCTCGCTTTTGCAGTGTATGTGCCGCAGTCCAAGCATGCACACGTGATTTTTGCGGCGATCAATGTCTGGTTCAAGAAGCTGGACCCGCCTGGCAAGCTTTCAACGATCAATTTTGAGGATGAAACGCAAGAAGTGTTTGGCGTCGGCAAGATTGAAGATTTTACGCAGGTCCAGCTGATTGACCTGTACGCTTGTGTCGAGTGCGGTCGCTGCACCAGCATGTGTCCTGCTGCAGGCACGGGCAAAATGCTCTCGCCGATGGATTTGATCGTAAAAATGCGCAACCACCTGACGGAAAAAGGGGCGGCTGTCACCTCCCGCACGCCGTGGATGCCAAGCTTTGCGTTTGCTGATGCGTCTGCAAACAAGCTCGCAATGCAAGCGACGGAAGTGGCCGCAACCGCAGAAGCAGCTGAAGCGACAGCGAGTGAATACAGTGTCAACCTGATCGGCGATGTAATCACGGAGCAGGAGCTGTGGGCTTGTACGACCTGCCGCAATTGTGAGGATCAATGTCCGGTCATGAACGAGCATGTGGACAAAATTATTGACATGCGCCGTTACCTTGTCATGACAGAGGGAAGCATGCCGCAAGAAGCGCAGCGTGCGCTCAACAATATCGAACGGCAAGGAAATCCGTGGGGGATCAACCGGAAAGACCGGATGAAGTGGATGGAAGGGCTCCAAGGCGAATACGAAGTGCCAACCGTGAAAGATACCGAAGAGTTCGAGTATCTGTTCTGGATCGGTTCGATGGGCTCCTTCGACAACCGCAGCATGAAGATCACCCATGCGTTCATCAAGCTGATGCACGAGGCAGGCATCAAGTTCGCGATTCTTGGCAATGAAGAGAAAAACTCGGGGGATACGGCGCGCCGGATCGGGAATGAATTTTTGTTCCAGCAGCTGGCACAGGAAAACGTCGCCCTGTTCGAAGCATATGATGTAAAGAAGATCGTTACGTGCGATCCGCACGCGTTCAACACGTTCAAAAACGAATATCCGGAATTCGGCCTGAAAGCGGAAGTGTACCACCATTCTGAGCTGTTGGTGCAGTGGATCAAGGAAGGGCGTTTGAAACCGACCAAGGAAGTGAAGGAGCGGATCACGTACCACGACTCCTGCTATCTCGGTCGCTACAATGAAATTTATGACATGCCACGCCAAATTCTCGAAGCGATTCCGGGCGTCGAAATCGTCGAGATGCAGCGCAGCGGCTGCGACAGCATGTGCTGTGGAGCGGGCGGCGGCTTGATGTGGATGGAAGAGCATGAAGGAACTCGCGTCAATGTCGCACGGACCGAACAGGCATTGGCGGTGAATCCGACCGCGATTGCCAGCGCATGTCCATACTGCCTGACGATGATGAGCGATGGCGTGAAGATGAAAGAAGCGGAAGACCAGGTAAAAACGAAGGACATCGCAGAAATTTTGGCAGAAGCGTTGTAAAGGGGAGCATGGCTTCCCTTCCTTTTTCCTCTTTATCGAGCGACCGCTCAATCAGGTATCGGAAAAATTTGCTACTGTGAAGTGGTACAATCATGGTGCACACAGAATTTTCGTACAACATGATCAAACGTCTTGGAGAGGAGTAAATGATGATGAAAACAGTGATTGTCGGAGCAGCGCGAACACCGATTGGCAAATTTGGCGGAGCCCTGAAGGATGTGGCTGCGGTTGACCTTGGAGCAGTAGCGATCAAGGAAGCGCTGAACCGTGCTGGAGTCGACCCGGCTCAGGTGGAGGAAGTGATCATGGGCATGGTTGTGCAGGCAGGTGCCGGACAGGTGCCTTCCCGACAGGCTGCCCGTAAAGCGGGGCTTGACTGGAACGTAGCAAGCCAGACAATCAACAAGGTTTGTGCATCAGGAATGAAAGCCGTCACACTTGGAGACCAGATCATTCGGGCAGGCGATGCGGAAGTGATCGTTGCCGGCGGCATGGAGAGCATGAGCAATGTTCCATACGGTTTGCCGCAGGCGCGCTATGGATTCCGCATGGGGGATGCCACGGTTACCGATTTGATGACCTACGATGGCCTTACCTGCCCGTTTGACCATGTGCCGATGGCGGTGCACGGGAGCAACGTAGCGGCCGAGTATGGGATTACGCGAGAGGAACAGGACCGCTGGGCGTACATAAGCCAGCAGCGCACGGCTCAAGCGATTGCCGCGGGGAAGCTGGCGGAGGAAATTGTTGCTGTCCCCGTACCGCAGCGAAAAGGTGAGCCATTGCTGGTAAGCGTTGATGAATCGCCTCGACCGGAAACAACGCCTGAGGGCTTGGCGAAGCTTGCGCCTGTGTACAAAAAGGACGGGACGATCACGGCAGGCAATGCCCCCGGGATTAACGATGGGGCAGCCGCGATGGTGTTGATGTCGGAAGCGAAGGCAGCCGAGCAGGGCATCAAGCCTCTGGCTACAATACTTGGGCATGCGCAAGTCGGCGCAGAAGCTCCATACATCGCAACGACACCAGGCTTGGCTATCAACAAGTTGCTGGAGAAAACAGGCGTGACGCTTGACCAGATCGATCTTTTTGAAGTAAACGAGGCATTTGCAGCGGTTGTGCTGACGAGCGGCCAGATTGTCGGCTGGGACGATGATAAGGTGAATGTAAACGGTGGCGCGATTGCGCTCGGACATCCGATCGGCGCAAGCGGTGCTCGAATCATTATGAGTTTGATTTATGAACTGCGTCGGCGCGGCGGCGGTTTGGGAATCGCGGCGATTTGCAGTGGTGCAGCACAGGGAGATGCGATTTTGTTGAAAGTTGAGGGGGCATAACGGATGAAAGTCAAAACGTTCATGATCATCGGTGCAGGGCAAATGGGCGGAGGAATCGCACAGGTAGCAGCCCAGGCCGGTCTTGAAGTGATTTTGCATGATATGAAGCAGGAGTTTGTGGATCGCGGTCTGTCCGTTATCGCCAAAAACCTGTCCCGCAATGTGGAAAAAGGAAAAATGACCGAGGACGAAAAACAGGAAATCCTGGCGCGCATTCGTCCGTCCACCGACCTTGCCAACGGCGCGGCTGCTGATTTCGTTGTAGAAGCGGCGACCGAGAACATGGCGATCAAAGCGGACATTTTCCGCAAGCTTGACGAAGTGTGCCCGCCGCATACGGTGCTTGCGAGCAACACCTCGTCGCTGCCGATTACGGAAATTGCAGCTGTTACCAAGCGCCCGGAAAAAGTGATCGGCATGCACTTTATGAATCCGGTGCCTGTCATGAAACTGATCGAGGTTATCCGCGGATTGCAAACGTCCGACGAGACCTATCAGCTGGTTGAAGATTTGTCCAAATTGATGGGCAAAGTGCCGGTAAGCGTCAACGACTTCCCGGGCTTTGTCGCCAACCGCATCCTGCTGCCAATGATCAATGAAGCGATCTACTGCGTTTATGAAGGTGTGGCAACACCGGAGTCGGTGGACGAAATCATGAAGCTGGGGATGAACCATCCGATGGGGCCGCTTACGCTGGCTGACTTTATCGGGCTGGATACCTGCCTGTATATCATGGAGGTTCTGCATGAGGGGCTGGGCGATTCCAAATACCGTCCGTGCCCGCTGCTGCGCAAGTATGTCAAGGCAGGCTGGTTGGGCCGTAAAACTGGACGCGGTTTTTATGTATACGAGTAGAGTGTGACGAGTCGAGCGTAATCGAGGATAGAAAAAGCTTGGAAAGGTAGGCCAACAATGAATCTGCACATGACCGAAGAACAAATGATGATGCGCAAGATGGTTCAGGATTTTGCCAGAAAAGAGATTGCGCCCTTTGTTTCGACGATGGAGGAGACGGAGCAATTCCCCCGCCATCTCATAAAGAAAATGGGTGAGGCAGGCTTGATGGGCATTCCCGTCCCGGAGGAATGGGGCGGAGTGGGAGCTGATTTCACATCGTACATTCTTACCATTCATGAAATTTCCAAGGTAAGCGCCACGATGGGCGTCATCTTGTCGGTTCATACCTCGCTGGGAACCAATCCGATTCTTTATTTCGGTACTGATGAGCAGAAGCAGGCATACCTGCCCAAGCTTGCTTCCGGGGAATATCTCGGGGCGTTTGCGCTGACGGAGGCGGGCGCAGGTTCGGATGCAAGCCGCATTCGCACAACAGCCGTACGGCAAGGCGACGATTACATTCTCAATGGCAGCAAAATTTTTATTACGAGCGGCGGGGAAGCGGATCTGTATATCACCTTTGCCGTAACGGATCCAACTGCTGGTACAAAGGGGATTTCCGCTTTTATCATCGACAAGGATACACCGGGATTTATCGTCGGCAAAAAGGAAAAGAAAATGGGGCTTGCCGGATCAAGCACAACTGAGCTGGTTTTTGATCAGGCGCGGGTGCCGGCAGCGAATCTTCTCGGGTCAGAAGGAGAAGGACTGCAAATCGCGCTGGCTAATCTTGATCGGGGACGCATTGGCATCTCCGCGCAAGCGCTTGGGATCGCCGAAGCTGCGGCAGAGCTGGCACTCAGCTACGCGAAAGAACGCAAGCAGTTCGGCAAACCAATTGCCGAGCAGCAAGCAGTAAGCTTCAAGCTGGCTGATATGGCGACACAGGTGGAAGCAGCGCGTTTGCTCGTGTATCGCGCGGCATGGCTGCAAAGCGAAGGACTGCCCTGCGGGAAGGAAGCGTCAATGGCGAAGCGATTCGCTTCAGACACTGCGATGAAGGCGGCGATCGAGGCGGTTCAGGTTTACGGCGGCTATGGCTATACGCGGGAATATCCGGTTGAACGACTGTTCCGCGATGCCAAGGTGACGCAAATTTATGAAGGAACGAACGAAATACAACGCATTGTAATTGCCAAGCATTTGCTTTCATAAATACAAACAGAAACGTTGGGGGGAGACCGGCATGGATTTTCGTTTGACAGAAGAACAAGAAATGATTCGCAAAATGGTGAGAGAGTTTGCAGAAAACCAGGTAGCGCCAACCGCAGCAGAGCGCGATGAGGAAGAGCGGTTTGACCGCGATATTTTTGAACAGATGGCAGAGCTGGGACTGACGGGGATTCCGTGGCCGGAAGAATACGGCGGTGCAGGGGCAGACTATCAGAGCTATGTCATTGCCGTAGAGGAGCTGTCCCGCGTCGATTCGTCGATCGGTGTTACGCTGTCTGCACATGTTTCGCTAGCTAGCTGGCCGATCTACAAGTTCGGGACAGAGGAGCAGAAGCAGAAGTTCCTGCGTCCGCTCGCCGAAGGCAAGAAGATGGGGGCGTACTGTCTGACTGAGCCAGGCTCCGGCTCTGACTCTGCCGGAATGCGTACCATCGCTGTAAAAGACGGCGATGATTACGTGCTCAATGGCAGCAAAATCTTTATCACCAATGCGGGGGAAGCGGAAACTTACATTGTATTTGCCGTAACCGACCCGGCCTCGAAGCATAAAGGAGTCACCGCGTTTATTGTCGAAAAGGGTATGCCAGGCTTCACAATGGGGAAAAAAGAGAAAAAACTGGGGATTCGCTCCTCGTTGACACTCGCAGTCCATTTCGACAATGTACGCGTACCGAAGGAGAATATGCTCGGTGAAGAAGGGCAAGGCTTCAAAATCGCGATGATGACGCTCGACGGCGGCCGCAACGGAATTGCAGCACAGGCGCTCGGTATTGCGCAAGGCGCATATGAGCAGGCACTTGGTTACGCCAAGGAACGCAATCAGTTCGGCAAACCGATTGCTGCCCTGCAAGCGATCCAGTTCAAGCTGGCGGACATGGCGACCAAAATTGAAGCGGCACGTCTTCTCACCTATCAGGCAGCATGGCTGGAGGACAACGGCCTTCCGTATGGCAAAGCATCCGCCATGTCCAAAGTGTTCGCGGGCGATATTGCGATGGAAGTCACAACCGAAGCGGTTCAAGTCTTCGGCGGCTACGGCTACACACGCGAGTATCCGGTGGAGCGTTTCATGAGGGACGCGAAGATCACGCAAATCTATGAAGGCACAAATGAAATCCAACGCGTGGTCATCAGCAACTACCTCCTCAAAGAATAAACGGAGGCAGCAATGCACGAGATTTCAAAACGGATATTGGCAGGTGACGTACGAGGAGCAGCTCGTGCAATCACCTGCATTGAAAATGATTACCCTGAACGAACGCGGATTTTGCAAGAGATTTTTCCCCATACGGGCAAAGCGAAGCTGGTTGGCATCACAGGTACGCCCGGTGCGGGAAAAAGCTCGCTTGTCGATTGCCTGATCGGGTACCTTCGGGGGCTGGGGCTGACCATCGGCGTTGTCGCAGTTGACCCGACCAGCCCGTTTACTGGAGGCTCCCTGCTGGGTGACCGCGTGCGGATGCAAAACCATGCGCTGGACAAAGGGGTATTCATCCGCAGCATGGGGACGCGCGGCAGTTTGGGCGGCTTGTCCCGCAATACGAAGGATACGGCCCGCGTACTTGATGCGTACGGCTGCGATGTGATTTTGATCGAGACGGTAGGCGTCGGTCAATCGGAGCTCGATGTCATGAACATCGTCGATACGACCGTGGTCGTGCTGAATCCGGGTGGTGGAGACACCGTTCAGGCATTCAAGGCCGGCATCATGGAAATCGCCGATCTGTTCGTCATCAACAAGGCTGACCTGCAGGGTGTGGAAAAGCTGTACACGGAGGTCGAGCAGATGCTCGATTTGGCAAAGCACGATGCAGCCTGGAGACCGCCTGTTGTTCGTACCATTTCCACACAAATTCAAGGAATGGCAGAGCTTTGGGAGCAAGTGAACGCCCACCAGTCGTTTTTGCACGAGTCTGGGGAGTGGGAACGCAAGCGAGGGCTGCAGCTGCGGACAGAGGTGCTCGAAATCACGCAGCAGCAAATGTACCAGCGCATGCTACGGCAAATCGAGACGGGTACATTTGACGCGGAGCTCGCCGCTGTCGAGAGCAGGCGCAAAGATCCGTACAGCGTTGCGGATCAAATCTTGAAAGCATGGATGGGCCAAAAGCAAGAATAGGGATTGTAGCTCCCTTTCGGATCATCGTATAATGAGGGGAAGAAGAAAGGGAGCGAATTGGTCTTGTGTTAAGAAATGGCACGTACTGTTTTTTAATTTTTCTGACCAAACGCTCAGTCAGGATGAAAGGTGGACTCGTTGTGTCAGAGCGCAAGAAAGCAATACCTTCCTTGGTAAAGGACCCGAAACTGATTGAGAAACGGCGCGAGCAAATCGTTGAGGCGGCTGTTGATCTGTTTATTCATAAAGGTTTTCACAAAACGACGACGCGGGAAATTGCCCGTGCGTCCGGTTTCAGCATCGGCACGCTGTATGAGTATATTGAATCGAAGGAAGACGTGCTGTACCTTGTGTGCGATGCGATTCACGCGGAGGTGGAAAACCGGCTGCGTGAAGCGATTACGGTAAACGGAAGCGGGATGACTGTACTGAAGCTGGCATTGCGCAGCTTTTTCCGCGTAATGGATCAGATGAGCGACCGCGTACTGCTCATTTATCAGGAGGCCAAATCGCTGCCGAATGAAACGCTCCGCTATGTGCTTGGGCGGGAAGAGGCGATCAGCGGCATTTTTGCCGAGCTCCTTCGCAAAGGTATCGCGGACAAATCCATTCATATCGATGAAAAGCATGTGAAGCTGATGGCGGACAACATTCTCGTCTTGGGCGAAATGTGGGTGTTCCGCCGCTGGGCATTGAAGAAGCATTATACATTGGAAGAATTTATCGAGAAACAAACTGCTCTTCTTTTGGGAGAAATGAGCAGCGAAAAATAAGCTGAATGTGAAAGAAGCGAGGGGAAGCTGAGATGGAAACGCAAAGTTATCGTCCGGTCAATAAAATCAGATTTGTGACGGCTGCCAGCCTCTACGACGGGCATAATGCCTCGATTAACATCATGCGGCGCATCCTGCAATCATCCGGTGCCGAGGTGATCCATCTCGGCCACAATCGTTCGGTAGATGAAGTCGTGACCGCGGCGATTCAGGAGGATGTGCAGGGGATCGCCATCAGCTCCTACCAGGGTGGCCATGTTGAATACTTCAAGTATATGGTTGATTTACTCCGCGAGCGTGGGGCAGGACACATCCGTGTGTACGGCGGCGGTGGCGGCGTCATTGTCCCGCGCGAAATCCGCGAGCTTGAAGAATACGGGGTCAGCAAGATTTTTTCTCCGGATGACGGTCGCAGGCTCGGCTTGCAAGGCATGATCAATCAGATGCTGCGCGAAACTGATTTTCCAACCGTGAAGCAGTTGGCCAATGAGGTAGCGGAAGCGCAAGAGCAACATCATGCGGCAGTCGCCAGATTGATCTCGGTGGCCGAATATGCGGTAACACAGCCGGAGGCATTTGCCGAGGTTGAGCGGCAGTTAAGCGCGGCAACTCCCAGACCGATTCCTGTGCTTGGTATCACCGGTACTGGCGGTGCCGGAAAAAGCTCGCTGACAGACGAACTGGTGCGCCGCTTCCTGTTGACTTATAAAGACAAGACCGTTGCGATTCTCTCCATCGACCCCTCCAAGCAAAAAACCGGGGGATCGCTCTTGGGAGACCGCATCCGAATGAATGCGATCAATTCACCGCGCGTCTATATGCGCAGCCTGGCCACGCGCAAATCCGGCTCTGAGCTGTCTGCGGCGGTGACAGATGCGATCAAGGTGACAAAAGCGGCCGGCTTTGATCTGATTATTGTGGAAACGAGCGGGATCGGGCAGGGGGATGCGCAGATTACCGAGGTTTGTGATACTTCGATTTATGTCATGACCAGCGAGTTCGGAGCACCGACCCAGCTGGAAAAAATCGATATGCTCGATTATGCCGATTTGGTTGCCATCAACAAATTTGATCGCAAAGGCTCCGAGGATGCGCTTCGCGAGGTACGGAAGCAATACAGACGCAACCATAACGCATTCGATCTTCCTGATGAACAGATTCCGGTGTATGGCACGATCGCCAGCCAGTTTAACGATGCCGGGACGAATGTTTTTTTTGCGGCCACCATGCGAGCGCTCGCTCGGAATACAGGTGTAGACTGGGATGTCGAATCGCTGGATACTACGCCGGTGGAAATTTATAAAAAATCGTTAATTCCCGCTGATCGCGTAAACTATCTGCAGGAAATTGCCCAAACCGTTCGCGATTATCGAATATTCGTGGAACAGCAGTCAGCGATTGCTCGCAAGCTGTACCAGCTTCACGGTGCAAAAGAAACAATGTTGACCTCCACGGAAGAGCTGTCCCAGGAGCTGGTCGCTCTTCTTGAGAAACAGATTCACCATTTCGAAGGGCAGCTGCATCCAGAGTGCAGGAACCTGCTGGAAAAATGGCCGGCGCTCAAGGAAGCGTACCGCCAAGACCAGTTTGTCACACACATCCGCGACAAGGAAATCGTCACGAAGCTGTTCAGCACCTCGTTGTCGGGTACACGCATTCCGAAGGTAAGCGTACCGGATTTTGCCGATTGGGGCGAAGTTCTCAAATGGCTGCTGAAAGAAAACGTGCCAGGTGAATTCCCGTATACGGCTGGCGTTTTCCCGTTCAAGCGCGAGGGAGAGGACCCGAAGCGTCAGTTTGCCGGTGAAGGGACGCCTGAGCGGACGAACCGCCGTTTCCACTTCCTGTCGCAAAATGATGAGGCCAAGCGGTTGAGCACCGCTTTTGACAGTGTCACGTTGTATGGGGAAGACCCCGACCATCGCCCGGATATTTACGGGAAAATCGGAACGAGCGGCGTCAGCATCTGTACGCTGGAAGATATGAAGAAGCTGTACGCTGGCTTTGACCTTTGTGCGCCAAGCACGTCTGTGTCGATGACGATCAACGGGCCGGCTCCGATGATTTTGGCCATGTTTATGAACGCGGCAATCGACCAGCAGATTGATGCCTTTGTCCAACGGGAAGGAAGGCAACCGACCGCAGAGGAGCACGCAAAAATTAAGGCGTACACGCTCTCGACTGTTCGTGGCACCGTTCAGGCTGACATCCTCAAAGAGGACCAGGGGCAAAATACATGTATTTTTTCCACTGAATTCGCGCTGCGCATGATGGGGGATATCCAGCAATATTTTATCGATCACAAAGTACGTAATTATTATTCGGTTTCCATTTCCGGCTACCATATTGCCGAGGCAGGGGCCAACCCGATCACACAGCTTGCTTTCACGCTTGCTAATGGGTTTACGTACATCGAATACTATTTGAGCCGCGGCATGAACATTGATGATTTTGCGCCAAATCTGTCTTTCTTCTTCTCCAACGGCCTCGATCCCGAGTATACGGTCATTGGCCGTGTTGCGCGCCGGATTTGGGCGACAACGCTGAAAAACAAATACGGTGCCAATGAGCGAAGCCAGAAGCTGAAGTACCATATCCAGACCTCCGGCCGTTCGCTGCACGCACAGGAAATGGATTTCAACGACATTCGTTCGACCTTGCCGGCACTAGTCGCGATTTATGACAACTGCAACTCTCTGCACACGAATGCCTATGATGAAGCGATCACCACGCCGACGGAGAATTCGGTGCGCCGTGCAATGGCGATCCAGATGATCATCAACAAGGAGCTGGGCTTGGCGAAAAACGAAAATCCGCTGCAAGGTGCCTTCATCATCGATGAGTTGACCGATCTGGTAGAGGAAGCGGTCTTGCAGGAATTCGAGCGGATCAATGCCCGCGGCGGTGTGCTGGGTGCAATGGAGACGCAGTATCAGCGCGGCAAGATCCAGGATGAGTCGATGTACTACGAGATGAAAAAGCATACCGGCGAGCTGCCGATCATTGGTGTGAACACATTCTTGAATCCTCATGCGTCCGAGGATGATTATGAGATCGAGCTGGCGCGGGCGACCGAGGAGGAAAAGGAGCAGCAGATTCACAATCTCCGTCAGTTCCAGAAGGAGCATGAGACAGAAGCCCAAGCGGCCCTGAAGCGACTGCAGGAAACTGCTGTGAAAGGTGGAAATATTTTCGCGGAATTGATGGAAACGGTGAAAGTGGCATCGCTCGGACAAATCAGCTCAGCCCTCTATGAAGTGGGCGGACAATATCGTAGAAATATGTAGGCACATAACGTTGCAAGGACGGTTGAAAACCTTGCATTTTCGGCTAAAATAAGGAATACTGTATGATAGCCAAGTTATTGTTGTGAAAGGACGTGCCAAGTTGAGTCAATTACTCAAGCATATTGAAGCGGATAAACTGAGTGAGATGGCGATGGTCGACATTGCCTATGAGATACTTCGGGAGACAAATCGTACGTTCAACTTCCGTGAGATCATGGATGAGATTTCCGCGCTGCGTGGTTTGACAACAGAGCAGATGATGTCCATCATTGCACAAGTATATACCGAGGTAAACATCGATGGCCGATTCGTTTGCATCGGCGAAAATACCTGGGGACTGAAGCGCTGGTACCCAACCGAAACGGTCGAGGAAACACAAGAGGGCGGCGGCAAGAAGAAGAAAGTGCAGATTGACGATGACTTCGACGATTACGATCTGGAAGAAGAGCCGATCGAAGAATACGAAGAGGACGACATCACTGTATTTGAAGCAGAAGAAGAGGAAGACTTCCTGGATGAAGACTTCGAGGATGAGGAAGAAGAAGTAGAGGATGAGGAAATCATCGAGGACGATGAATTGTTCGAAGATGAGGAAGAAGCGGTAGAGGAAGACGAACCGGAAGACGAAAATGAGGATCTCTAACTTCTTGACTTCCGTAAGCGAAGATTATAAAATACTTTTTGGGCTTCACATGAAGATCGATTAAATAAGAAAAGCTATAAAACAAAAGTGCCCCTACCCGTTCATTGCAACGGGATAGGTATCGCTTTTGTTTTTTCTTTTGTGTTGCTATCCACCATATACTGACAGCACTTATTCATGAGCGACATCGGAACAGGGAAAGAGGGGACGCACGCGATGGCGAAGTACATTTTTGTGACGGGCGGGGTTGTATCCTCGCTTGGAAAAGGAATTACGGCAGCATCACTCGGAAGACTTCTAAAAAATAGAGGATTGAAAGTAACGATTCAAAAATTTGATCCCTATATCAACGTTGACCCGGGAACAATGAGTCCGTATCAGCATGGAGAGGTTTTTGTAACCGACGATGGAGCGGAAACAGACCTTGACCTGGGGCACTATGAGCGTTTCATCGATATCAATCTGAGTGCCAACTCCAATGTAACGACTGGTAAAATCTATTCGGCCGTTATCTCCAAAGAGCGTCGCGGCGACTACTTGGGCGGTACGGTTCAAGTCATTCCGCACATTACCAACGAAATCAAGGATCGTGTTTTCCGGGCGGGGAAAGAAACCGGCGCTGACGTCGTGATCACGGAGATCGGCGGTACTGTAGGTGACATCGAAAGCCTGCCGTTCCTTGAAGCAATTCGCCAGATCAAGAGCGATATCGGACGTGAAAACGTCATGTATATCCACGTAACACTTGTTCCTTATATTCGTGCTGCGGGTGAGATGAAGACCAAGCCGACACAGCACAGTGTAAAAGAATTGCGCAGCCTCGGCATCCAGCCAAATGTGATTGTCACTCGTACAGAGTTCCCGATTTCTTCTGATATGAAAGAAAAGCTGGCCCTCTTCTGCGATATCGACAAAAACGCAGTGATCGAATGTATCGACGCAGAAACACTGTATGAGGTTCCACTGTTGCTTCAAGAGGAAGGGTTGGACGATTATGTTTGCAACCATTTGGGGCTCACGTGCAAACCAGCGGATATGACCGAATGGAAGGCATTGGTGGAGCAGATCAAAAACCTGAAGCATACGACACGGATCGCAATCGTCGGGAAATACGTCGAGCTTCATGACGCGTATCTGTCTGTTGCAGAAGCACTCTACCATGGTGGATACTTCAACGATACCGACGTTGACATCAAGTGGGTCAGCGCAGAAGAAGTAACCGAGCAAAACGTGGACGAGCTCTTGGGCGATGTTGACGGTATTCTCGTTCCTGGCGGATTCGGTGACCGTGGGATCGAAGGAAAAATTACGGCAACCCGCTATGCTCGTGAAAAGAAAATTCCGTTCCTGGGCATTTGCCTCGGTATGCAAGTGGCCGTTATCGAGTTTGCGCGTCACGTTGCCGGACTTGATGGGGCAAACAGCTCGGAGATCAATCCGGAAACTGCTTACCCGGTCATCGATCTGCTGCCAGAGCAGAAGGAAATCGAAGACAAGGGCGGCACGATGCGTCTTGGCCTTGATCCAACGAAGGTTGCGGCTGGCAGCCTGACAGAGAAAGCGTACGGCAACACGCTCGTCTATGAGCGCCACCGCCATCGCTATGAATTTAACAACGAGTATCGTGAGCAAATGGAGCAGCTGGGCCTGCAATTTGCGGGTACATCGCCTGATGGTCGACTGGTAGAAATCGTTGAGATTCCTGCCCATCCGTTCTTCCTGGCGACGCAATTCCATCCGGAATTCACGTCCCGTCCGAACCGTCCACAGCCATTGTTCCGCGATTTCGTAAAAGCTTCGCTCAGCAACAAATTGAAGTAATTTCACGTCTATCCTCTTTGGAAGGGATCGTTTCAATGCGCCCCTTCTGAAGGGGATTGTTTTTTTAGTGGGTAGTGTGCGAATTTTTATAAGAATAGGGAGGATTTACCTATATTCTGAGCGAACAATAGTGAATTAACAAATTCGTGGAGATCAGGGGGACCAGTTAGATGCGGGAGAAGAAAATTTTAATCGTAGACGACCAATATGGCATTCGCATCCTGTTGTATGAGGTACTGGGCAAAGAAGGGTACACCACGTTCCAAGCTGCCAACGGAAAAAAGGCATTGGAAATTGTTGAGAAAGAATCTCCGGATCTGGTCATTTTAGATATGAAAATTCCTGGCATGGACGGAATCGAAATTTTAAAACATATTAAAAAGATAAACCAAGATATCAAAGTAATCATGATGACGGCATATGGTGAGCTGGATATGATCAAGGAAGCGACCCAGCTGGGGGCTTCTACACATTTTACCAAACCGTTCGATATTGATGAACTTCGTCTGGCTGTCAGCAAACAATTGGTAAGTTAATCGTAACTGTTAACGCTAGTTTGCTTGTGGTATAATAAGCCAAGCTAATACCCTGACCACAAGAGGAGGACTTGTTTCACTATGCCACTTGTACCTATGACCGCGTTTTTGGAAGATGCGAAAAAGCATAAATATGCCGTAGGCCAATTCAACATTAACAACCTGGAGTTCGTGCAGGCAATCACGCAAGCTGCAAAAGAAGAAAACAGCCCGGTTATTTTCGGTGTATCTGAAGGCGCAATGCGCTATATGGGCATTGAATATACGGTTGCAATGTCCAAGGCAGCGGCTGAGATTGCCGGTGTTCCTGTTGCATTGCACCTCGATCACGGAAGCAGCTTTGACGTTGTCATGAAATGCATCCGTGCAGGTTTCTCGTCTGTTATGTTCGACGGTTCTCACCATTCCTTCGAAGACAACATTCGTTTGACCAAGCAGGTTGTGGAAGCAGCCCATGCGGTTGGCGTTTCGGTAGAGGGCGAGCTGGGGACAATCGGCGGCGTTGAGGATGATGTGAACGTTGCGGAAGAGGACGCAGCATTGGCTAAGCCGGACGAAGCCATTCGTTTCTGGGAAGAAACCAAGGTTGACTATGTTGCGATTGCGGTTGGTACAGCTCATGGCATGTACAAAGGTGAACCGAAAATCCGCTTTGATATCATCGAGGAAGTAGCCAAAAACATCGATGCGCCGATCGTGCTTCACGGCGGCTCCGGCGTGCCGGATGAAGCCATCCGCAAATCGATCAGCTGTGGTGTAGGTAAAATCAACGTAAACACGGAAAACCAGGTAGCTTGCACGGAAGTGATTCGTCAAATTCTGGCGGCAAAACCGAATGAGATTGACCCGCGTAAATATTTGGGACCTGCCCGCGACGCCATTAAAGAAGTCGTGAAGGGGAAAATGCGTTTATTCGGAAGCAGCAATCGTGCGTAAGCAGGAGGATACCGATGCGATTTTTAATTGACACAGCCAATGTAGATGAAATTCGTGATATTCATGAATGGGGCGTCCTGGCAGGCGTAACGACAAACCCGTCGCTCGTCGCCAAAGAAGGACGTGATTTCATTGAAACACTGAAGGAAATCATTGACATCGTGGATGGGCCCATCAGTGCAGAGGTAATCAGCACCGATGCGAAAGGGATGATTGAAGAGGGCGAAAAGCTCGCTTCCTTGTCCAAAAACATTGTTGTGAAGGTACCGATGACCGAAGAGGGCTTGAAAGCGGTCAAAGTATTTGCCAAGAAAAAAATCAAAACAAACGTTACATTGATCTTCAATGCGAATCAGGCTCTGCTTGCAGCGCGTGCGGGCGCTACCTACGTGTCCCCGTTCCTGGGCCGTCTTGATGATATCGGCCAGGATGGCATGCAATTGATTTCCGATATTGTGGAGATTTTTGAAGCTCATGATCTGGACGCGGAAATCATCGCTGCCAGCGTTCGCCACCCTGTCCATGTAACGGAAGCGGCGAAGCGCGGCTCCCATTTCGCGACGATTCCCCATAAAGTATTCAAACAGCTGCTGCATCATCCGTTGACCGACAGCGGGCTGCAAAAGTTTCTGGCAGACTGGGCGAATATGCAAAAGTAAGTTTTTTCTACAACGTTTCACGAGCACCTTTTCCGGCGGAGAAGGTGCTTGTTTCAAGAGAGAGGACATCAAAGACGAAAGATATGCCTGAGGAGAGCGGTTTATGGATAAGCTTATCATTAGCGGGGGAAAGGTACTGAATGGAACCGTCACGGTGAGCGGTGCCAAAAACAGTGCAGTTGCGCTGATCCCAGCGGCTTTGTTGGCAGATGGTCCGGTTGTCATTGAAAACTTGCCGCGTATTCAAGATGTTCAGATTTATTTTGACCTGTTGAAGGAAATGGGTGCAGACGTCCTGTTTGAAGAGGACTGGATGGAAATCGATGCACGACCATTACAGCCCGCTTACTTGCCAAACGGGCGTGTAAAGAAATTGCGTGCTTCCTACTATCTGTGGGGAGCGATGCTGGGCAAATTCGGCGAGGCGCGCGTTGGATTGCCGGGTGGCTGTGATTTGGGGCCGCGTCCGGTTGATTTGCACATCAAAGGGTTTGAGGCGCTTGGCGCCAAGGTAGAGAACCAAAATGGCGTCATGACGATTAAAGCAGATAAGCTCAAAGGGGCACGGATTTATCTCGATTTGGTCAGCGTCGGGGCCACAATCAATATCATGCTGGCTGCTGCCAAGGCAGAAGGTTTGACCGTGATTGAGAATGCGGCGAGAGAGCCGGAGATTGTGGATGTGGCCACGCTGCTGAACAATATGGGAGCAAATATTAAAGGGGCAGGAACCGATATTATCCGCATTCAGGGTGTGGAGCGTTTGCACGGCTGTCGCCATACGATTATCCCGGATCGGATCGAAGCGGGAACGTATATGATTGCAGCAGCTGCAACCAAGGGAACCATCACGTTGGAAAATGTAATCCCGAAGCATTTGGAATCGGTCACAGCTAAGCTTCGCGAAATTGGTGTCATCGTGGAAGAGGACGGCGACTCGATCCGTGTAATCGGTCAGGAGCAGTATCGTCCGGTCGATGTGAAAACCAACCCTTACCCGGGTTTCCCAACCGATTTGCAGCAACCGATCACAGCATTGCTGACGCAGGCCAAGGGTGTCAGCATCGTAACTGACAACATTTATGGTGCCCGCTTCCGCCATGTTGATGAATTGCGCAGAATGGGCGCTTCCATCAAGGTGGAGGGACGGTCGGCTGTGATTGAAGGCGGCAAGCCGCAAATGGGGGCGAAGGTGATCGCATCCGATCTGCGGGCAGGTGCGGCGCTCGTTATCGCAGGACTTGCCACCAATGGAATTACGGAGCTGGATGGACTTGAACATATTGATCGTGGTTATGAGAACCTTGTGGAAAAACTGCGGAGTTTAGGTGCAAGCATTATCAGGAAACGATCAGCACAATCAACAGAATCGGCGGATTCGGCACGATAACGATAAGCCGGCAGGAGGCGTACAGAATGGAACGCAGTTTAACGATGGAATTGGTACGGGTGACAGAGGCAGCAGCGCTTGCCTCAGCCCGTTGGATGGGATTGGGCAAAAAGGATGAAGCCGATGGGGCCGCAACCCAGGCGATGCGAGACGAGTTCAACAACATTCCGATGGACGGTGTTGTCGTCATCGGTGAAGGGGAAATGGATGAAGCACCGATGCTCTATATCGGTGAAAAGCTGGGACAAGGAATCGCGCCGTATGTGGATGTAGCGGTTGACCCGTTGGAAGGAACCAATCTCGTTGCAAAAGGTCTCTGGAATGCGATTTCTGTTATCGCCATTGCAGACCGTGGCAATTTGCTGCATGCGCCAGACATGTACATGGAAAAACTTGCAGTAGGGCCCAAAGCGGTTGGAAAAGTTGATATCAATGCACCTGTCATCGACAACCTGAAAGCGGTAGCGCAGGCATCGGGAAAAGATATGAGCGATCTTGTCGCAATCGTTCTGGACCGTGACCGTCATCAAAAAATTATTCAGGAGGTACGGGCCGCAGGGGCACGCATCAAGCTGATCTCTGATGGTGACGTAGCAGCTGCGATCAACACGGCTTTTGATGATACCGGTGTGGACATTCTGTTCGGTTCCGGCGGAGCTCCTGAGGGAGTATTGGCGGCTGTCGCTTTAAAATGTTTGGGCGGCGAGATTCAGGGGAAATTATTGCCTCAGAGCGAAGCTGAACTGGAGCGCTGCAAGCAGATGGGACTGGTGAATCCGTATCAGGTACTGCGTATGGAGGATATGGTGAAGGGCGATGACGCCATTTTTGCTGCGACAGGTGTCACCGAAGGAGAGCTTTTGCGCGGCGTCCGTTTTCAGGGAATGCGCGCTACGACTCACTCTGTTGTCATGCGTGCTAAAACAGGAACCGTTCGTTTCGTTGAGGGCAACCACCGGTTAGAGCGCAAACCGCGTTTGGGGTTGTAGGAGGAGGATATATAGGTGCTTTTATCGGAACTGGAAGAAAAAAAGCTGACCGAGCTATACAAGCTAGCCAAAGAGTTTCAAATTCCGTATTACTCCCAAATGAAAAAGAAAGAACTGATTTTTGCCATTTTGCGTGCTAGGGCGGAGCGAGATGGATTAATGTTTATGGAAGGCGTGCTGGAGATCCTGCCAGAGGGCTATGGGTTCCTGCGGCCGATCAATTATCTTCCGAGTTCTGAGGACATTTACATTTCCCAGTCGCAAATTCGCCGCTTTGATTTGCGGATGGGTGATGTTGTTTCAGGAAAGGCGCGTCCCCCGAAAGAGAATGAACGGTATTTTGGGCTGCTGCAAGTGGAGGCTGTCAACGGAGAAGACCCTGAATCGGCTTCTGAGCGCCTCCACTTTCCCGCATTAACACCGCTTTATCCGCAAAACAAACTGGTGCTGGAAACATCGCCATCCAAATTGTCCGTCCGCTTGATGGATTTGATTGCGCCTGTTGGCTTGGGACAACGCGGTTTGATTGTTGCTCCGCCAAAGGCGGGTAAGACCATGCTGTTAAAAGAAATCGCCAACAGCATCACGGAAAATCACCCGGACATCCATCTGTTCGTGCTCTTGATCGACGAGCGGCCGGAGGAAGTGACGGACATGCAGCGGTCGGTTCGAGGCGAAGTGGTTGCATCGACTTTTGACGAGCTCCCGGAAAATCACATCAAGGTTGCCGAGCTTGTGCTGGAACGGGCCAAACGTCTGGTTGAGCACAAAAAGGATGTGGTCATCCTGCTCGACTCGATCACGCGCCTGGCACGCGCCTACAACCTGGTCATTCCGCCGAGTGGACGGACCTTGTCCGGCGGTATTGATCCGGCTGCCTTCCATCGTCCGAAGCGCTTTTTTGGTTCGGCCCGCAACATTGAAGAGGGTGGCAGCTTGACGATCCTGGCAACGGCTTTGGTAGAGACAGGATCGCGGATGGATGACGTGATTTATGAAGAATTCAAGGGAACGGGAAATATGGAGCTGCACCTTGATCGCAGGCTTGCTGAGCGGAGAATTTTCCCTGCGATTGATATTCGCCGCTCTGGTACGCGACGAGAAGAATTGCTGCTCTCGAAGGAAGAGCTGGACAAGCTGTGGGCAATCCGTAAAAATATGAACGAAAGCC
>JBLNEJ010000417.1:0-7173 GCA_050262535.1 Clostridia bacterium | reverse complement strand
CGATGCATCGGAGAAAATGAACGACGAGCTGATGGACAAATTGGAGCCCTTTCCATACGATCAGCTGAAAAGCTTTAAAACAGCGTATCTCGCCGGCTACATTGCGGAGAAATACAGCGTTGACGACGAAGAGCTTTTCACTCGGGCGAAACAAAAAATAAGCGAATTTATCGAAACTTCGATTCGTGCCTCAATGGCGGAGTATACCACCGTGAACACCACCGAGAAAAACATTGATACGCCATTCCAGCATGCGGATTATACGCTGCTTCCCGTGTGGGTGGTACACTATGATTACAATCAATTGGAGTATACGTTTGCCATGAACGGCCAGACGGGCAAGGTGGTCGGGAAGCCTCCGATCAGCAAGGCAAAAGTCACCGCATGGTTTGTGGGCATTTCCGGCGCTTCGTTTCTCTCGCTGAAGCTCATCGCGTGGATGATGGGGGGAGGATTCTGGTGAGAAGAAGGAATGTGATCATTGCGATCTTGTGTTTTTTTGCTGTTATTTTCGCCTTCCCTTGGAATGAGGTCACCGCTGCGGGATTGAAGCAGCTGGTTTATGATGAAGCGGGTTTGTTGACTCAGGAAGAAGTCGATGAGTTAAACACGATGGCGAACCAAATAGGGGCGGGAAGAGAAACAGACATCATCATCGTGACTTCCCCCAACACGGAAAATGTGGATGTCATGAAAATGACGCAAGACTTTTATGACGAGCACGCACCTGGATATGATAAGCCTCATGGCAATGCGGTCATTTTGGCACTGGATATGAAAAATCGAGAGGTGTATCTGGCCGGGTTTTATAAGGCGAAGACGTACCTTGATGACCAAAGACTTGAGCAGATACGCGAAAAGATCAGCCCGGATTTAACCAGCGGCAACTACCTGAATGCTTTCCAAACCTATATCGAAACCGTGGACAACTATATGGGATTCCGCCCGGGGGTAAACCCGGACAATCTCTTCTTTAACGGATGGTTTCAAATGGCGGTTTCCTTGCTTATTGGGGGGATCATCGTCGGCATGATGGTCATTCGTTCCGGGGGACGTGTCACGGTAAACGAGCGGACGTACGAGGATGCTGGCACATCAGGTGTTCTGGATAGTCGGGATCAGTATCTGCACACAACCGTCACGAAGCAGAAGATCGAAAAGAACAACAGCAGCGGATCGGGCGGCGGCGGGACTACGAGCGGTGGTCACTCGCACAGCGGCAGCAGGGGATCATTTTAGATAGAAGGGAAGGGTTCACAATGGGTTTTTTCGGTAACCAGTTTGCGGATGTGGTGGAATGGGAAGAGTTTCGCGACGATATGATTTTCTGGAAATGGAGTAACCGGGAGATTAAAAAAGGAAGCAAGCTGATCATCCGTCCTGGTCAAGACGCGATTTTTATCCATAACGGCAAGGTCGAGGGGATTTTTGAGGAGGAAGGCGAGTATCACATTGCTTCCGAGATCGTTCCGTTCCTGTCGACGTTAAAAGGATTTACTTTTGGCTTTAACAGCGGAATGAGGGTGGAAGTCCTATTCGTCAATACGAAGGAGTTTACTGTGAAGTGGGGGACGCAGAATCCTGTGCTGATCCCGACGCCCCAGCTACCGGGCGGCATGCCGATTCGCGCAAACGGCACGTTTAATTTCAAAGTGAACGATTACGTGACGCTGATCGACAAGATTGCCGGGATGAAGGAAAGCTATCTTGTGGAGGATGTCAAAATCCGGATTACGTCGGTGCTGGATCAATTGCTAATGAAGTGGATCAGCAGAGAAGGGA
Organism: Clostridia bacterium; assembly: GCA_050262535.1. Lineage (GTDB taxonomy): Bacteria > Bacillota > Bacilli > Brevibacillales > Brevibacillaceae > Brevibacillus_D. Next base: position 5,391 of record JBLNEJ010000417.1, on the reverse strand, counting down.
AAGATATGTTCAATCTGCAGGCAAATGCGTTCGACATTGCCAAAGGCATTCGTGAAGATCTTGATATGCAGGTGATCGATATCGGCATGACCATTACCGGATTTCAGGTGATGAGCTTCAATTACCCGCAAGAAATCCAAGACAAGATTACGCAAACGGCCTCCTACGAAATGATCGGCAATTTGCAAAAGTATCAGCAGGTTACCATGACGGACGGGATTGCATCCGGCAACGTAAAAGGCGGAGGCACTGCTTCGGACATGGCAGGCATGATGATGGGGATGAATATCGCCAAAGAAATGATGAAAGAGATGAACGCCTCCCCAAAACCTTCAGCAGATCCGAATCCTGCTCCTTCGACACCAGCGCCGGAGGGGAAAAAGCCGAACTTCTGCCCGAATTGCGGGACGAAAAACGAAGGAGCCAATTTCTGCCCGAATTGCGGTCAGAAGCTGTAAACAGATACGGCCGAAAAAGGAGCTTTTCACGCTAACAACAAGCATCCCGTTCCACTTTATGTAGTGCAACGGGATGTTTTTTCGTTCTTTTTTGGGAATGAGTCATTGGGAGCGACGCTTTTGTGACAGCCCTTCGTATATGAGGTGTTTGTGGCAATGCCGAATTCTATTGAACAATCGTCAAATCATGCTCGATCAATTCTTTACGATCGAGATCAAAGATCGTATTCTGCTTGCCGTTGAGCGTTTTTTCAAGGAAAGACAAGATGACGGTGCTGCTCAACTCATAAATATGCTCAGGCTTTGCTTCACCGAATGGTATGTTGGCAAACGGTGAATTGGCAAGGTAAGGCTTCAACAAAGGCATATCAGTGAAGTTCATATGTGATGCGCCTGCTATTGTAACATCGTAGGCTGCTCCTTCAACTGCCTGCTTATATCGGGTACGGAACACTTTGAATTGTTCTTTCACAGCTTGCACGGTCTTTTCGTCCAGTCCTGGCGGCAGCGGCTGTTCGGCTTGGCCCCTGAACACCTTTGCCGTATCCTCGGTTGAAATAAACGCAAATGGCTTGGTCATGTTGCCGGTTTCACCCGTAAGACCGATAAACGCTCCATCAATATTGATTGCCGATTGGATCATCGGTTCGACTTGCAAGGCCCGTGCAGCAGCAGCACCCCCCAAGGAATGACCGACCGCGGCAATTTTGTTTACATCCAGTCTGTCTTTAAAATTGAGGTTCTGATCCGTTTTGTTTAATGTGTCCAGCTGGCGAATGACAAACTGGATATCCTTTACCCACACTTGATTGACGGCATCGTCCATTTCTTTGAGATCGGGGATTCCACTCAAAAATTTGGGCGTGACCGGAACAAAATGCCCATCCTTCAATTCGGTTCCAAAGCTGAAGTGCGTATGTTCGATACCGAGTACGATGAATCCGTGACTGGCCAGCTCACGAGTCAGCCATTGATAATTCCAGTTGCTGCACGCGAGGCCATGGGAAAACAGGACGATTGGGTAGTTGGCATTTTTGCTTGATAATGCGGTGTTCTTATACGCCTGGGTGTTGATTTGATTTATGCCGGCAAACGTTTTGTCCATTCCCATGCCGGTTATCATCTCTTCCATTCCTTTTGCCGTTACCGGAATGTATGGCTCCATTTCCTTTCCTGTGCTGCTATCAATCGGATACCAGGCTTGAACGAGCAGTTCCCGGTGGTCGTTGGGATCGGGGGTTAGCAAATCTTCTCTGGATGGATCGACCCAATCAAAGGTGGCTGTTCCTACTTGAAACGTACCTGTTGTTTTGGGGAATGTTACTGCTGAAACTGCCGGCGTAGCAGGCTTACTTGGCTGTGCTGAATTTTCATTGCTAGAGTGGGCATTAGCCGTCATTGTCATTGTACTTACGAGTAAAACGAATGCTAGTAAGGCACTGGTTATGACTTTTTTCATGATTGTTCCTCCTCTAAGTTCACTACTGGTACAATAAGACGGGTATGTGAACTCAATATGAACGAACCCTAGTTTCTCAAAGGAACCTGTAATCGTAGATATTCAATTACAAAGTGGTAAATGGAAAGTTGTTCGTACAGAGTTACGCAACCATAGCGCTCCGTAGCCGGAGACAGTTTTGATTGATTCTCATAACGCGAAAGACTCAAAATGGTCGATCAATTTGACTCCCCCGCCTCCACCTAACGAATGCCTGGTATAATACGATTGAAAATGAATGTCAAAAAGGGCAAAGAAATTGGTCGGGACGTATTGTATACATGGTTACAGTAACCAGTGAATCGAAACGAAATAATGGGAATGTTACAGCAGTATTGTGAAGAAAGGAATGACGACATGAGAATCGGCTTAGCCCAAACAAGGTTTCCCCAATCTTTAGCGGACGGAATCGAAATTGTGAAACGAGCAATTGACGAGGCGGCACAGAGTCAATGCGAGGTTATTTGTTTTCCTGAGGCCATTCTTCCCGGTCTGCGTGGGGTAGGGTTTTTCGTGGAAGAGTACAACCACCTGAAACAGATTGCAGCACTGCAAGAAATATGTGATTGTGCCAAACAACATCAGATCGCCGTCATCTTATCCGCGGAATGGAAGGATGAAGATGGGCTCCATATTGTGGCCTTTTTCATTTCAGAACAGGGTGAAATAGAAGGATATCAAACCAAAAACCAGATTGATCCCGATGAAGACCAATTCGGCTATGTACCAGGAAAAAATCGGAAGTTGTTTCAAGTGAAAAACGTACAATTCGGCATTACTATTTGTCATGAAGGCTGGCGATATCCAGAAACGGTACGGTGGGCAGCGCAGAGGGGGGCCAGTATTGTTTTTCACCCCCAGTTTACAGGACAGGTTAATAATGAGGAGTTTTACAGGGCGGAAATGGTTTGTAGAAGTATGGAGAACAACATTTATTTTGCCAGTGTGAATTATGCTCTTGAGAATCAAGGATGTACGACTACTTTCGTTTCGCCCGCAGGGGAGCGATTGAGTGTCATGCCACCGAATGTTGAGGGATTGTTGGTGTGGGACATCGATCCCCTTCAGGCAAACGGATTATTGGCAAAAAGGTACAACCCGCAGCTGTTTTAAAAACATTCATCACCAGCAGGGGCTATCCACCCGCCATCTTGGACGGGCTTTAGGATAGCCTCTCCATGTATGTCATGCCTTAGCCAAACCGACCAACCATAAAACCAGTACACTCACGATCCCGGCATTATCACCCGCTTGCCCTCCTGCAACCCCTTCACCTGCGGGTCACGAATCACATCATCTCCGGCTTTCAACCCTTCCTCAATCACAACATCTTCCGCTGTTTCATATCCCTTTTTCACCCGCTGAATGCTTGCTTTTCCATCCCGGACCACCCACACAGCTTCGTGATCATCGAGAGGGAACAACGTTGTTTTGGGCAAAACCAGCTTCTGCTGCTCCGTGTGGATCGGGAAGCTGACATCGACGGAAGAGCCGATCAGAAATGAAGGGGGGAGCTGATCAGGTTGTACGTGCAGCTTCACCCTTCGTTCCGTTATGCCCAATGGGGAGACGGTTTCCTGCGCGAACGCGGAGATGCGGGTTACTTTTCCGCTGATGCTGTCATCCTTGTTCGTCCGATGCTGGGTGATCGTGACATGCATGCCGGGCTGAATATCGGGAATATCCTCTTGTAAAAGCAGGACTTCCACATGCCAGTGCTCAGGCTGAACGAGTGTCAGGACGTTCATGCCGGGAGTAACGCTGATGCCCTGCTTGCCGGCGATTTGCTTAACAATGCCGTCAATCGGGGCGTATACCTTGCCGTTTTTCATCTGATTTTGCAGTTGGGCAATACGGGCCTGGATCGATTGCTTTGCCCCTGTGTACTGCTCTTGCAGGCCAGATGGTGTACGGACTTGTTCTTTTAACAGGGTAAGGGCCGTCTCCTGCTGCGCCAATTGATTCTTTTTGTCACGCACGGCTTGCTGTGCACGATCATATTCGTCTTTGCTGATGGCATTCTCTGCGAAAAGAGCCGAGGAGCGCTCCCGTTCCTTTTCCGCGCTTTCCAGCTGATCTCTTGCCTGTTCGATGGCAAGCTCCTGTTGCTTCAATTGCGATGAATAAGGGGGGCGGTAAGCGGAGGTCGCCTGACCTGAGAGGCTGGACAATTGACCGTTGAGATCATCCAGCTGGTACTGAAGCTCCTTGGTGTCAAGCGTAAACAGCAGGGAGCCTTTGCTCACCCGATCCCCTTCATGAACCACCATTTGCTCGATTTGTCCGCTTATTTGCGAGCTTACCTGCAACTCGTTTTCGGCCGTAATGATTCCTTCTTCCATCAGCGTGTCCGTCAAGGTTTGCGGCTGCACGCGGATCAATTCTGCAGATAAGGGCTTTACCCAGTTGTACGCGGTATAACCTGCAACAATCAGGATGATCAGGGCGACAATGCTCCATTTTAATGGCTTTTTCATCGTAGTCACACACCTTTTACCCGGGGCATTACTCCCGATCTTTTAGAACGTCAATCATGGACAGGCTGTTGATTCTCCTTGCGATGGCACGATGCGCCATGAGGACCGCTGCTACGGTAAACAACAGGGAAATTGTGTAGGATGATGCCGGAATACCGAGCGGGACGTTAAACAGGCCGGTGTCCATTGATTTGACCAGCGGGTATTTCAGCATAAGAGAAACAGGCAGACCGCACAGGATGGCAAAAACGGCGATAAACCATTGCTCCAACGTAATCACCGACAACACTTCCTTGGAAGTCATCCCCAATACCCGCAGTGATGCAAATTCCCGCTGCCGCTCCGCAAGTGAAATGATGCTTGTATTGTAGACGATGGCAAATCCGGTGACGGCTGCAAAACCGAGCATAATCCAGATGAAGTATTGGTACGAATCCAATAAGGCAAACAAATTGGTGATCTGCTGCTGCGTGTTGTCCATCCCCAAAATCGCACCCTGGTCGTGATATTTCGCAAAAAGCTGGGGCAGAACATCAGGATCACCAGCCAGAATGACAGATGTGATCATCCTGGATTGCCCCAACAGATGCTGCAGCGCGTGAATCTCCATGTACGCTGTCGCACTGAGGCCAGCCGGAACAATGGCGGAAACGGTAAGCGTAAGATCGTCCCGTTTGGCCCAGGCACTTTTCACGGTGAGGCGGGAGCCAACCTCGGCATCCAGTTCTTGCGCCAAATCGCTGGACAAAATGATGCCATAATCGGGCAAATCCAGCCGCTGCCCATTCTCGTCATACAAGGTGAAGAGGCGGGAAGCCTGGTTGAGACCTGTGATGAGCAGTTCTTTTTTGTGCCAGTTGTGCGTGATTTCTGCCGGGGCCTCGAGCAATCCCTCCGCCCTAGTGATCGACGGAATCTGTCTGAACTCGTTTAGCACCGCAGTTTCCGGCTTGGGAGA
>JBLNEJ010000416.1:0-2769 GCA_050262535.1 Clostridia bacterium | reverse complement strand
GTTATACGTCAAGCGTGATGGCTTTAACGATCGCAACGATGATTCCGTTGCTTGATAACGCGGTCAGCCTCATTCGGCATCGGCGTGTAGATGTGTTCGCCTCATTTATGCTGATCGGCTTCGTGCTGAGCCTGCTTGCGGTTTTTATGGGGGGCAGCGAACGGTTGATTTTGCTGCGTGAGTCGTTTGTGACCGCTGTGCTCGGCTTCCTTTTCTTGGGCTCGCTGCTTTTTTCGCGCCCGCTGATCTATCATTTTGCCATCCGCTTTACAGTGGGCAATGATCCGGTGAAGGCAGCCGAATTCGCTTCCAATTGGGCGTATCCGTATTTTCGCTTTGTGTTGCGCCTCATGACGATTGTCTGGGGATGCGCCTTGCTGGGAGAGGCGCTGGTTCGGACATTCCTCGTCTTCCAGCTGTCGGTTCCTGCCTTTCTGGCGATTTCCAATTTTGTTGTATACGGCTTTATTGGCGCAGCAGTTGTGTGGACTGTCCTGTATCGACGCCATTCGGCCAAGCGCCTGCAGACGATCAAGCTGGGCCATCAATAAGGAGCGATTGGAATGGAACTGATACAGGCACCGATTTCGGCTTGTTCGCAATTGCTCGAGCTTTTTCGCACAACCAAGCGGCATTTGGTGATAAACGGGATCAAGCAATGGGATTTTTTCTATCCGAACCGCTTTGTGATCATGCATGATTTGAAAAAGGGTGAGCTGTACGGAGTTGCCGATGAGAACGGATATGTGGCGGCTGTGACGCTTAACGAACGGCAGGCGAAGGAATACAGGCGCATTCCTTGGAAATACGCAAAGCCGTTGGTCATTCACCGTCTGGCTGTCGCTCCGCATGCGCAAGGCCATGGGATCGGAAAAAAGCTGCTTATGGCCTGTGAGGAATTTGCCCGAGCGAACGGCTACGAAAGCATTCGGCTGGATGCCTACAGCGGAAATGAAAAGGCGCTCGGATTGTATGAAAAGCACGGCTATGAGCGGCGGGGCGAGATCATGTTTCCGCTACGGGCGTTGCCGTATGTTTGTTTTGAGAAGAAGTTGTAGGATTTATTTCCAATTATTTCTTTTTATTTGTAACTTTTTGATTAATTGTGTAAAATTTCTACTAACTATTTTTACAAAAATTTCTAGGTGGTGTATTGATTGAGAAGGATACAAAAACGGGTGATGGCTTCAGTTCTTGCTCTTGGCCTTTTTTCAACAACGCCAGTATGGGCCCAAGAAGTGACGGTGCTTTCCAAAGCGGCAGCACATTGGCCGGCACCTGTAGAAAAGACGATGCAAGAAATCTTGCAACTCATGCCTGAACTGGGGGATTTCCAACTGGAGCGATCCGCTGGTAACGAGGGCGACTATCAGATCGTACTGCGTAAAAACGATCACAGCTATGCATCGTTCCATATCAACGGGAATAAAGGCCAGCTCCTGATGTTTCAGTATGTGAAAGAAGAACAGTCAGATGACAAGCCGGTCAATCTCCAGCAAGCGGAAAAGCAAGCGGTCAGCTTTGTCAACAAAATGTTTGCGAATACGGGTGAGGAGTACAACGTGTACAAAGTTACTCCACTTTTTTATCGTGAGGAAATCGATGGCAAACAAGTGGTGATCAACCGGGCAGAGATTATGCTACGACGGATGGTCAACGGCATTCCGTTCGAAAATGACATGATCGCAATCGAGGTGGATGCCAGCCATCAGATTATCCAATACACACGCGTCAGGGATAAGGAGATACCGGACAGCGCGTTCCCGGATCCGCGGCCAGCGATTGCAAAGGCCGATATCGAGAAGCAGTTCCCATCCTACATGAAGCTGAAGTACATCGAGAACCTGCCTGTCGAACGGGATAAAGAGACCGGAACCATCATCAAGATGGTCAATCTGCTGGAATATACACCAACGTACGTGTTTACGAACTCCTGGTATATCGATGCGGCAACGGGCAAAATCAACTACGTGTTTGATCTCGACCGGGAGAAACGTGAACCGTTGAAACTCAAGCCTTCGGCAAAAACGATTGTGCTCAAATCAAGCCAGGAAGCTGCGCAATTTGTCAAGCAGCAGCTCGGGGTCGAACTGGACGCATCGATGAAGTTGAAGGAAGCAACAGAAGCAGAACTCGGCTGGAAGAGCTACGATTGGAGCTTGGGCAAACAGGGCGTTTCTGTGAAAGTCGATCCTAATACCGGAATTCTCAAAAGCTTTGGCCTTCTCAATCAAGCCGGCAAAACCCCAATCAACCAGAATACAGCGCAGAAGGTAGCGATTGGGGCACTTGAAGCATATAGTGGGACAGATATCAGGGAAGTTGTGCTGTCGGTAAGGAACCTTCCAGGTAAAGACCTTTTTGGAGATGGCAAGGTGGTGACGGAAAGTTACGAATTCAAGTTTTATAAAAGCCATGGCGGCATTCCGGTAATCGGTCCGCATCACGGAGAGGCGTATACGGTTTCAATCGACCCGACGACGGGGAAAGTGAGCCGCTTTGAGAACCGGTATTCTGAATCGGCAACCACGCTGCCTGATGCCCAAAATGCGATTACGGCAGAAAAAGCCGCCGAGCTGTACCTGAAAGCCCATCCCTTGCAGCTTGTGTACACGATCCAGCCGATAAACGGTCAAGCAAAGGAAAAACCGGTGCTGGCCTACGTTGCTTCAGGGGACGCAGATGCCCATATCGATGCGATTACAGGAGAAGTTGTGACCCAAAAATAACAGAATCGTAACGATTCCACGCTCCTTCCGATTGACAGCA
>JBLNEJ010000415.1:0-4246 GCA_050262535.1 Clostridia bacterium | reverse complement strand
CAGGTACCTCCTTTGCTTCATGCTCATTTACCCAGAAAGAAAGAGTGGGTTTCCCCACTCTCTACAGTAACGAGTATCAACAGTATTCCCAAAGAAATTATAGCATAACGTTTCCAGCCTGACAACCGCGATACTTTAAAAGAGCGACAGCTGGTTCGAATCAGGCAGTCCCTGAAGCGCGCCTTGCTCCTCCAGGTATTCCAGGATCGTTTTGGAAATCCGTGAACGGGAGAGCAAATCTTCCTTGGACAAGAACTCGCCTTCCTCCCTTGCTTTCACGATGCTGATTGCAGCGTTTGTACCAAGTCCTGGAAACGCATTGAACGGAGCGAGCAGCGAATCCCCGTCAATCAGAAAGCGACTCGCATCGGAACGGTACAGATCAACATTTTGGAAGCGGAAGCCGCGCTCCACCATTTCCAGCGCCATCTCCAGCACGGTGAGCAGCGCTTTTTCTTTCGGCTGTGCGTCATGCCCCTTGCCTTCGATCTCATCGATTTTCGCCCGGATTGCTTCTGACCCCTTTACCATCAGTGGGATATCAAAATCATCTGCACGTACCGAGAAGTAGGTCGCATAAAACTCAAGCGGGCGATGAACCTTGAAATAGGCAATCCGAACCGCCATCATGACATAGGCAGTCGCATGCGCCTTCGGGAACATGTACTTGATTTTTTGACAAGAGTCAATGTACCAGTCCGGGACGTTGTTGGCACGCATTTCCGCTTGATCCTCTTCGTTAACCCCTTTCCCTTTCCGCACGGACTCCATGATCTTGAAAGCGCGAGAAGGTTCCAATCCTTTATAAATCAGATAGACCATGATGTCGTCACGACAACCGATTACATCGGCAAGCTTGCAATTCCCAGAGCGAATCAAGTCCTGTGCATTGTTCAGCCATACGTCCGTTCCGTGAGACAATCCCGAGATTTGCACCAATTCCGCAAACGTAGTCGGTTTTGTATCTTCAAGCATTTGGCGAACGAACTTGGTTCCGAACTCCGGTATCCCCAACGTGCCCATGTTGGTCCGAATCTGCTCCGGGGTCACCCCAAGCGCTTCTGTCGTGCTAAAAATCGACATCGTTTTCTGATCATCGAGCGGAATGGTTTTCGGGTCCATCCCGGTCAAATCCTGCAGCATCCGGATTACGGTCGGATCGTCGTGTCCAAGAATGTCTAGCTTCAGCAAGTTGTCATGAATCGAGTGAAAATCAAAATGGGTCGTCCGCCATTCCGACTCATTATCGTCGGCTGGAAACTGTATCGGACAAAAATCTTCAATTTCCATGTAATCCGGAACAACGATGATTCCGCCAGGATGCTGGCCTGTCGTTCGTTTCACTCCTGTACAGCCGTTGACGAGTCGGGCGATTTCCGCATTGCGCATGACCAACCCGCGTTCGTCGGCAAATTTGCGAACATAACCGAATGCGGTTTTCTCCGCAACCGTACCAATCGTTCCGGCACGATACACGTTATCGACGCCAAACAGCTCCTGGGTGTATTTGTGTGCCCGCGGCTGGTATTCACCCGAGAAGTTCAAGTCGATATCGGGAACCTTGTCCCCTTTGAAGCCAAGGAACGTCTCAAACGGAATATCCTGTCCATCTTTGGCAAACCTATGACCGCATTTCGGACATTCCTTATCAGGCAAGTCAAAACCAGAACCGATTGAACCATCCGTGATAAATTCGCTATGTTGGCAATTCGGGCACAAATAGTGAGGCGGCAACGGGTTTACCTCAGTGATTTCGGACATTGTGGCCACAAATGATGAACCGACCGACCCACGGGAGCCAACCAGGTAGCCATCACGCAACGATTTCGTTACAAGCCGTTGGGAAATCAAATAAATAACGCCGAATCCGTGCTTGATAATGGAATTTAATTCTTTCTCCAGTCGGTGTTCGACCAGCTCGGGCAATGAATCGCCGTACATGCTTTTCGCTTTGGCGTAGCACATGTCCCGCAGTTCCTCGTCCGCTCCTTCGATAATCGGCGTGTACAGTTTGTCCGGAATCGGGCTTACATCCTCGATCAAGTCGGCAATCCTGTTCGTGTTGGTCACGACTACTTCACGAGCCCGCTCGCTTCCAAGATAAGAGAAAGCTTGCAGCATCTCATCGGTCGTCATAAAGTACAACGGCGGCTGGTTGGTTGCGTCCGCATTGTTTTGGGACAACAGAAACACCTCGCGGAACAAATGGTCCTGAGGGTTCAGGAAATGAACATCCCCTGTTGCAACAACCGGTTTGTCCAGCTCATCGGCGATTTCTAGCAGGAGCTTGTGATAACCTTTGACGACCTCCAGAGAAGGGATGCTTTCGTCGCGCATCAGCGGTTTGTAGTGCTCCACCGGCTGGATTTCAATATAGTCATAAAAGCGAGCCACTTCTTTCAATTCGTCTTTCGTTTTCCCGCGCAAAATGGCCTGAAATAGCTCGCCATCCTTGCATGCCGTTCCTAGAATGAGACCTTCGCGATACTTGTTTAGCTGACTGCGCATAATTCGCGGCACGCGATAAAACGTCTCGACATGAGAGCGGCTCACAAGCTTGTACAAGTTTTTGAGACCCGTCTTGTTCTGGACGAGAAGGATCGCATGGAAAGGACGCGTGCTTTTGAAATCGGCCTGTTTGTTGCTCTCTTCGTTTAATTGGGCTAGCGTCGGAATCTCTGCCTCTCGAATATCCTTGAGCATGTATTGAAAGATATGTGCGAGCGCAACGGTATCATCAAGCGCCCGGTGAGCATTGACCAGATCGACATTGAACCGTTTCGCCAACGTCCCCAGACGGTAGTTGCGCATATCTTTGTAGAGCATCCGTGCCAGAGGCAGTGTGTCCAGGAAGGGATTGCTCCATGTTTCCATGCCAATTCGCTTGGCGCAGGCATTGATAAAACCCCGGTCGAAATCCGCGTTATGCGCAACCAGCACAGCATCGCCGGCGAACTCCTTGAAGCGCGGCAGCACCACGTTGAGCGTGTCTTTGCCACGCAGCATCTCATTCGTAATTCCGGTAATTTCCGTCGTCTTCGGTCCGATGGTGAGCTGCGGATCAATCAATTCGGTCCATTGGTCGATGATTTCCAATCCTCTCATCTTTACCGCAGCAATCTCAATGATCGTATGTTCGGCAGCGTTCAAACCGGTTGTCTCGGTGTCAAACACCACGTATTCGGTATGCTCATTGATCGGAATTGGATTTTCCTTCGCATTGAGATTGTAGACGATATCGATTCCGTCTTCCACGACGTATGCTTCCATCCCGAGTATACACTTGAGCCCGTTCTTCTTGGCCAAGCCGTACGCCTCCGGGAAAGATTGCACAACCCCATGGTCCGTGACAGCGATCGCTGAATGACCCCATTTTGCCGCTGTTGAAATCAAGGATTTCAAGGAAGCGACGCCGTCAAGCGAGCTCATTGGCGTATGGCAGTGCAGTTCAACACGCTTTTCTTCCGCCTTGTCCTTGCGTCCCTGCGCTTCAATCTGGGTCATGTCATTAGCGGTCATGACCAGTTCGCGGGCGAATGTATCGTGCTGTACGCTTCCTCTTACCTTCAGCCACATGCCGTCCTTCACCGCTTCAAGGATTTTCGCATCCTCTTTGTCACGGGAAAAAATCTTAACGGTTAACGAATCGGTATAATCGGTCAAATGGAAGGTCAACAGATGACGTCCGCTTTTTAATTCACGAATCTCACTGTTAAAGACCGTCCCCTGGATGACGATTCGGCGTTCCTCTTCCTTGATCTCCTGAATTGGAATGGCATCGTCCTTGATCTCGTAGCCAATGACCACCTGGGTAACCGCTTGCTGCTGCTCCTGCTGTTGCTGGCTTTCCCGCTCAGCCTGAGCACTTACAACAACCTCTACCAATGCACGCTCTTCCTCTGCCCGCTGCTCAAGGAATGCTTTCATCGATTCATTGTTTTCTTCAACTTGGAACTGGAAGCGCGGAGAAAGATCGATGGTTTTACGGAAAATATCAACGAGTTCCGTATCGAGCTTTTTCTTTTTCACCATTTCCACAGACATTTCAGTCGGCAACATCACGGTGACCAATCCATTATCCACCGTTTTCGGTGCCGTCCGAACAGTCTGTGCAATCGAATTGACCTTTGCTTCAAGCGATGCAAGCAAATACTCCCAGTACTCTGCAACCGCTTCTTCTACAAGCGGTGCTTGCTCATAGCGCAAAAACAGGTCGACTTGCGCCAGATGGGCGAAGGAATGTTTC
>JBLNEJ010000414.1:0-8261 GCA_050262535.1 Clostridia bacterium | reverse complement strand
GCTGCCGCTGGTCGCCGGAGTCTACGAGCAGGGCCCCCTCACTTATCGTGTAATGGAGTCAGGTGTCGTTACGAACGGCTGGCGGTTGGAGCATGATCCGCTTGCTTCCTTTCCGGGCGTTGATTTTGATCCTGAGGCGATGCACGATCTGGAAGAGTTCATGCCGAAACACGAGTACTACAGCCGGTCGGCGGAGTCGCCCTGGATCAATCTGTTCCTCATCCGGCACCGTCATGAGACCGGCAGCAACGAGTTGAGGGGATGTATATGGAGCAAGCGTGAGAACGATGCCATTGAGAGGAACGAGATTCAGACGAAATCGCAATGGCTTGAAGTGTTGGGAGATATTTTTGGCGAGCAGTTGTCTGCGTATTCTCACGTGGAGCGCGACGAAATCTGGAAGAAGGTACAAAAAACCCATGAAGAGTGGAAAAAAGCAAAGGGTGAGTGACACCTTGCGACCGGAAAAGGAACGATCATGATGCAAACTGGTAGCATGTGGGGAAACGTATTGTTTCTGCCCACGTCGATAAACCGCAAGAAACTCGCATCCGCCGTGCAGGGCAAAACCATCCTCATCACAGGTGCAAGCTCCGGAATCGGCGAACAGCTAGCCTATCTGATGGCCACTTGCGACGTTCATTTGATCCTTGTCGCCAGAAGAGAGGAAAAGCTGCTCACCATCCAGCGGGAAATCGAAAAGCTGGGGGCAAGGGTTAGCATTTTTTCGGCTGATCTGCGAGTAGCGGAGGAGATGGAGTACTTCCTGGCCTTTCTTCAGCAACAGCAAGGCGGGGTAGATATAGTGGTGAGCAACGCAGGCTTGTCCATCAGACACGCGATACAGGACTCTTTGGACCGTTATCACGATTTTACACGAACGATGGCGATCAATTACTTTGCGCCCGTCCGCTTGCTGCTGTCGGTCATCCCTCAACTGACACGCAACAACGGACAGATCATCAACGTTTCGACAATTAACACGTCCTTGATTCCGCTCCCGCATTGGGCAGCATATCAGGCATCCAAGTCGGCTTTTGACACATGGCTGCGGTCGGCCGCACCCGAGTTGAATGCGCTCGGGATCACCACTACGTCGATCTATCTGCCTTTGGTGAGAACGCCGATGATCCTGCCAACCACAACTTACCGCAACATGCCCGCGATGAGTGCGGAACATGCGGCTCGCATCATCGCCAAATCGATGTACACCAAACGCAGAACCTACATGCCATGGTGGCTGATCTTTGGGCAGGTTGCCTCGACTTTGGGCCGAGGGCTTTGGGAGCGGTTTGCGCCAGGAATGCTGCGAAAAAGGGGGAAATGACAGTGAGCCTCCTTCATCTCGTCAAAGCGTTATCCAAAATGGGCATGCTGACCCCGGTTGGCTTGTACCGGATCATCGCTGCCATCTGGTGTTATGGGATCAATCTGATGATGCTTTTGAAGGTTGCGGAACGAACATACGGTCAGCGAATCGCAATCGTGGATGACCGTGAAACGATCAGCTTTCGCGAGTTATTGTCCCAATCCGCACGTCTCTCGATCATTTTGCAGCAAACATACGGGCTTTCCAGAGGACGGAAGCTCGGTTTTTTATGCAAAAACCATGCGTCATTGGTCAAAGCCATTTTCGCTGCTTCATCTTCAGGTGCAGACCTCTATTTACTCAATCCCGAAATGAGTATCGGACAGTTCAATCAAATCGTGGACGACCACGGGTTGGACCTCCTTGTGCATGATCGGGAGCTGACTGCAATGGTAGAACAGTCATCCTACCGAAAAGACAAGGTGCTGAGTTACGATGAGTATGCGCCTGCCATCAACAACCTGGTTCATGCCGTCGTAGATGAAAAACAAAGCCGGCAGCGTATGCCTCCTGGCAAGATGATGCTGTTCACAGGCGGGACGACGGGCAAAGCGAAAAAAGCCGCGCACCAACCGTCGCTGCTGCGCTATTTGCCGCCGTTTGTAACGGTACTGACCAGACTTCTGCTGAACAGTTACCAGACGGCATACATTGCCACGCCTCTCTATCACGGGTATGGAGTCGCTCTCTTCCTGATCTTCATCGCGTTAGGGAAAAACATCGTTCTCACCTCCGGGTTTGAGGCCGCCAAAGCATGCGATCTCATCCACAAGCACAAGGTTGAAATGCTAACAGTCGTTCCATTGATGATCACAAAAATGCTGAAGCACAATGCCGCAGCGTTGAAGTCGCTTGCCTGCATCGTATCAGGCGGAGCAGAGCTCAATCCGAAGCTTGCCGCCGAGGTGTTCAGCAAGGTAGGGGATGTCCTGTACAATCTGTACGGAACTTCGGAAGCGGGCTTGACCACCATCGCTACTCCGCAGGATTTGCGATATTCCGCGAAAACGATCGGGAAAAAGATCAAGCATGCCCGTTTGCACATAGTAGGCCCCGACCGAAAAAAGCTTGGGGCCGGGGAAATCGGCCAATTTTGCATCAAAAACAGCTGGTCCATGCGAAACAAAGCACATTCGTGGATCGATACAGGAGATGTAGGGTACCGGGATGAGCAGGGGTATTATTTTTTGTGCGGAAGAACCGATGATATGGTCGTTTCGGCTGGCGAAAATGTGTATCCGATCGAGCTGGAACAGATTTTGCTCCTTCACCCTGCGATCGAGGATGCAGCCGTGATCGGGATTCGCGACGACCTGTTTGGGCAAAGGCTGAAAGCGGTCATTCAACCAGCTCCTGATGCCCGACTGACAAAGGATGAGCTGCTGAACTGGCTGCGTCCGAGAGTGGCAAGGTACCAGATGCCCAAGGAGATCGTGTTTGTCGACCAGATCCCCTATACGCAACTTGGGAAGCGGGACAAGAAGGGGCTCGAATCTACGAAGGAGAAGGAATAGAGCCGCAGGCGAGATTCATCAAATTTTCAAAAGAACTTCACGAAAGACGCGTATATCAAGCAGACCCCACCGTGTGATGATAAAGGAAACGGTTTGACCTGGAGGGTGGTCTGCATGATTCGAACGCCTGAGGAAAAAGACATCCAGAACCTTTACACCTACCTACAAAATCCACAGGTTCGAGCCTATTCGAGAATAAAGCCATCTTCTGCCCAAGAGCTTTGGGATTGCATGCAGGAGAGGAGCGAGTCGTCCGATTCCATCATCCGTGTTATCGTCAATGAACGGGATGAAGCGGTCGGCTATATTGCCATCTGGGAGTACAATCGCTTCGCCAGAGAAGGGTTTCTTGCCACGATTATCGGGGAGGAGCACTGGGGAAAAGGGTACAATGAACGTGCGAAGGTATCCTTTTTGTCCCATGTCTTTGAGCGAGAGCTGGAAACCGTGTACCTTCTCGTGCGCCAAACGAACAACCGCTCGATCAGAGCCGTCGGCAAGCTTCCCTATGTCAGTGAAGTACCGCAGGAGGAGATGATCCGACTGAAAAATTTGTACGCCGCCATTCGGGACGACCATCTGATTTATGGCATTTACCGGAGCACTTTTGCCGCTGCCACAGATGATTTCCTACAGCGCTCCACTTAATATACCTCTTCTTGACCGGGTGTCGGATGATGTTCCCGGTCTTTCTTGTGCAGGTACGTAAAAAAGATAAGCGCAAGGACGCCTCCCGCGGTAACAAACAACAGTCCACCTGCGAAACCTAATGTTCGCGGTGCCATCTTTTCCAGACCGAGACCGGCTAAAAACATCGTCGCTCCCATAATCGTATTTTGAACCGTTGCCAATGTTGCAAAAAATCGCCCTTGAAAGTGCTCGGGAACGACATTCATCAGAATCGTTCGGTTACAGGCGTTGCCAATGGCCGAGCATCCCGCAGTGATAATCAGCAGTAGGACAACCAGCGCAAAATGAGTTGATTGGCTGATCAGCATATTCACGATCCCTTCCAGCAATAATGCCAACACAGCGGCTACTTTCATCTTGTTTGCGAATTTCCCTGTAAAACTCGATCCCGCGACAAGTCCAAGCCCAAGCGCACCGTACAGCGTCCCGATCCCGATATCGCCCATATGAAACACTTGGACGGCGTACACGCTAAGCAGAATGTTGAAGATGCCGTCGCCAATCGGCCACAGGGCGAATACGATCAGCATGATCCGAACGAAAGCGGAGCCCGACAGCAATTGGCGAAATTCATTCATACCATTAGCACGCGATCCACCCGGCACTTGTTCCGGGGACTCGGGTGCTTTTTTGTTTTCCATTGTGAGTTTGGAGAGAAGAAGGGCAGAAAACAGAAACGATAGAGCGTTCAGGACAAAAATTGCTTCAACACCAATCGTCGCAGCGATGATTCCGCCTGTTAGAGAACCGCCGATCAGCACGATACCTAGCATTGCTTCTTCGAGACCGTTTACGGACAAAAGGCTTTTCTTTTGCACCATTTGCGGAATCGACGACATTCTTGCCGGAGCATAAAGTGCCTCTCCAGCAGACAGTAGAAAAGAACTGGCGTAAATGATCCAAATATCGGAGGAATCCACGACGAGCAAAGGTGCCAGAGCGAAAACGATACGGATCAGATCAGTTGCAATCATGATGCTTTTTTTGGATAACCGGTCAGCCAGCATGCCGCCCAACGGTCCGAACAGCAAGTAAGGAACAAGGCGAATAGCAAACGTGATGCCAACCGCCAAACCGGAGCCGGTCAGCGATAATAACAGGCCGAGTACCGCAACCTGGCTGAAACGGTCCCCGATTCCATTGATGAGTCCAGCCCAAAATAATCGGTGGTATTGCTTTTCCTGTTTGAAAACGAGGAAATGATTCATGTGAAACGGCCTCTCTTTCTGATTCGGGTTTCGGTGATTAGATGAGTATCGAATTTCTGGATAAAAGAAAAGGGTAGCCAAAATTGTCGCTACCAAACCGCATGCTCTCATCATGATCAATGCGCTCAAAGTAATTAGATGTTTATTTAATTAGATGGATGTATTATTTCATGCTTGCAGCTTTTTGTAAAGGGCTGAACAAAGAATCACCGCATAGAAAGGGGAAACGAATGTTCTGGAGAGTTGTGAAGGAGGCCACCGACCATTAGGAATTACTTTTAAAAATATCAAAATAGGGCAAATTTCGACTCGTCAGATAAGGAAATATTTGTTTGCGGATCCAGACATCTTCGCCTTTATGTTGTTTCCCCTCAGATTGATGAGTGGGATAATCAATTGGCATTTCAGGGGTTAGAAGTAAGAAAGGTGGGAAATTCATGACAAATGCAACTTCAAAAGGTCGGCTTTGGGTGGGACGAATCATGAGTTGGTTGGTAATCCTTTTTATGCTGTTTGACAGTATATCCAAATTGTTTAAGCCTGCTGCTGTTGTCGAAGGAACACTCACACTCGGATATGCCGAGCATCATCTTGTTGTGATCGGAACACTCGGGCTGCTTTCTACCATTCTTTACGCGATTCCTCGTACCGCTGTCTTGGGAGCCGTGCTTTTGACCAGTTATTTCGGGGGAGCGATCGCTACGCAGATTCGGATAGATGCCCCACTTTTTACGCATATTCTGTTTGCGGTCTATCTTGCTGTTTTAATGTGGGGCGGACTTTGGTTGAGGAATGAACGGGTACGAAAAATGATGCCGCTTCAGAAAAACAAATGATGACCATTTTCATACGAGAGCGCCTACGACCATTGCGACGGCAGACCAGAGATGCTGCCGAAGGTCACATTGACACCGTAACCGCTGTTCAAGCAAACTGATTCCTTTGCGTATCGCATTGTTCTTTCTCCTATAGAGATTGTTAGGGATATTCTAGATGGACAAACAAATGGTGGTGTTGTGATTGATCATCAAATTTTTCGGAACGAGTGACGCTCAGGGAGTACCGCGCATGAATTGTACATGCGATGTTTGTACGGACAAAAACATGTTGAATCGGCGAACCCGTCCAAGCGTGCTGATCACTTATGGCAAACAAACCGCATTGATCGATGTTTCGCCGGATTTTAAGCAACAATACCTCTCGCATCATAATCACGGGATCATACCGGATACCGTTCTGTTCACACATGCGCATAATGACCACATTGCGGGTTTGGGAGACTTTGCTGACTTGTGCTTATGGAATCAGATCCAGTCCAAGTTGGTCGCTTCTCCGGATATCATCGCCCAGCTTGAAAATCGCTACCCCTATCTGAAGAACAGGGACACGTTGACGTTTATCGGTTGTCAGCAATTTTCCTTGGGGCAGTGGCATGTTCAGTTCGTGAAAGTCAATCATGGGCACAACGGGTATTCATACGGTTTGATTTTTTCCAACGAACATGACAGTTGGGCGTATGTCTCGGATGCATTTGACATGACGGATGAACAGCTTCATGCCTTCCGGAATCTTGATACGCTCATTCTGGGTACATCGTATTGGAATGAGGAGGCCCCGCGTAACAGGCGTTCTGTCTACAGTGTCGTCGAGGCGATGCAAGTAAAAGAGATGTTGAAACCGAAACGGATGGTGTTGACACATCTGTCTCATGACATTCAGGCGGAAGCGATGAGTCGGCAACTGCCTGGGGATGTTCGTTTTGCTTTTGATGGGATGGAGCTGGGAGCCCTTTTTGCATATTGCGGGGTATCATATACGTAAAAGTAGATGTTCGGATAATGTGAGATCACTCTCTACCCTGCTATGATGGATCGTATGACTGAAGAACGAGGTGGAGCGTACCGCATGAAGGCAAACAAGACGTTATTTGGCGATTTGGCTGAGGCTTTGCTGCTGGAGCCATTATTCAAATGGATGACGGCACAAAATCGGCAAACAAAAGCGAAGTAGCAGAACATGAATCGAAAGAACAACCCAATCCATTCTGACGGATTGGGTTGTTTGTTTAAAGAAGAGTCCGTTTCTGGTGGACAGAATCGGACTCTTTATACGTTAGCGGAGACTGACGATTTTTACTTGTTTGCCTTTCAAATACTCGATAATTTTGGGCAACGCTTCAACGGTTTCCGGCGTTTCATGGAGCAGAATGACGGAACCAGGCGCTTTCGAATGAACAACATATTGGAAAATGTCATCCGCTGTTTTTGCCCGCCAATCTTCCGGGTCTCTGTTCCACAAGACCATTTTCATCTCATATTTTTGTAAAAGCTCTTCGGTCGTTTGGTTATGCGCCCCATAAGGCGGACGGAAAAGCTGAGAAGGCGTGGAGGTAATCTGTTCGATTAATTGACGTGTCTGATGGATTTCATAATCTTGCTTGTCTGGCTGAAACTTGGTCATCTTCCCATGGCTCATGGAATGGTTGCCGATCGTAAACCCATTGCTGTGCGCATACGCAACATATGCAGGGAATTTCTGAACGCGGTTTCCCGTGAAGAAGAAGGTTCCTCCCACCTCATGTGCATGCAAAATATCGACGATCGCTTTCGTGTATTTGGACGGACCGTCATCAAAGGAAAGCGCGACGGAATCAGCCGGCAGGCTGTAGGTAATGCGCTGATCCAGCACAATCTGTGGTGTGGATGGAGCTTCTTCAGCGGACTTTTGGTTGTTTGCCCACTCAATCTGCTTTTCGGTCGGGATCGGCTCCAAGGCAGCCGCGACCTCCATGGAAACCGGCTTGGCGTCCTTAACATGGGCGGGGACAGTACTGCCAGTTGATTTCGCGGATACATGTACATTCAGATATGAATAACTGGAAAAACCCATCAGCAGCATCGCCGCAATGCTGATCATGGCAAACTGTCGCCACATCCTGGGGGGAGCTGTTTTCGACTGAGGCTGAGGCTCTTCCATCACAGACGGAACGGATACAAGCCTGGAAGGGATCGCAAGGAAAGAGGAGCGAGCAGGCAGATCATTCTGACCGGATATATTTTTTATGTGTTGCAGCTGTTCGATGTATGCGTGAGAGCAAGCGAAAGGAAGCTTTTCGCTCTGATCCAGCAACGTTTTTGTGACAGTGCTGTAATAGCGATTTTGCACGGGGTCCCAGGCGCTTTGCAGCGATAGACGATATTTTGCTTTGTCGGACACGTTTACTACCATGCTGAGATGGTCGGCTGTTTCTTTGTCCAGCTTCCAGACCAGTTCAAGCGGCTCGTCCAGACACAATTTGACAAGGATGTGCGGATCATCGGGTTCATTCGCAATGGAAATCAGCTGCAGCAGCTTATTTGGATAAACATTCATGGTACTCCCACTTTCTACTCGTATAGGCACGGAACCAGCTAGCCGGTCGCCTTCCGGAACGTCAAGCCAAAATGCCTCAGCATAGCCTTCAGGAACCAGTCTCAAATG